>NZ_JBFBKP010000003.1:0-131955 GCF_040702285.1 Arthrobacter sp. NPDC080086 | reverse complement strand
CGACGCCGTCCGGACAGACATCCTTGAGCTCGGACATCGTCTAGCGCACGTCGACCGAAATCTGCAGCGCGTTGGAGCCTGGTGCCTGGAAGATCGGAATGGCCACCGCCTGCTTGTTGTCCAGCAGCGAGCGCAGGCCGTATTCCGACGCGGCCAGCTCGATGCGGGCCACGTCACGCAGATACGTCACGGCGCCGTTGGGCGAGCTCTTGAGGATGATGTCGCCGAATTCCTGCTCGGTCTTCAGACGGCCTTGCGCGTTGACGGACAGTTGCAGGTCCGTGCCCGGCACCGAGGGCGAGCCGCCGATCACACCAGCCGCCACCTGCACGTTCTGGTCTCGGATGGCGCGCACGACTTCGTTGGCCGTGAGGCCGCGCTCTGCGACCTTGTTCGGATCGAGCCACACGCGCATCGAGTAGTCACCCGAGCCGAACAACTGCACCTGGCCCACGCCGCTGATGCGTGCAAGGCGATCCTTGACGTTGAGCACCGCGTAGTTACGCAGGTACGTCATGTCGTAGCGGTCATTGGGCGACAGCAAGTGCACCACCATCGTCAAGTCAGGGCTGCTCTTGATGGTGGTCACGCCCAGGCGCTGCACCACGTCAGGCAGGCGCGGCAGCGCTTGCGACACTCGGTTCTGCACGAGCTGCTGCGCCTTGTCCGGATCGGTGCCCAGCTTGAAGGTGACCGTCGTGGTCATGTTGCCGTCGCTGTTGGCTTGCGACTGCATGTACAGCATGTTCTCGACGCCGTTGATCTGTTCTTCGAGCGGCGAGGCGACGGTCTCGGCAATCACCTTCGGGTTGGCGCCCGGGAACTGCGCGCGCACCACCACCGAAGGCGGCACGACCTCGGGGTATTCCGAGATCGGCAATCGCCAGATCGAGATGATCCCGATCAACAGGATCAGCGTGGAGAGCACGCCCGCAAAGATCGGGCGGTCCACGAAAAATTTAGAGAAGTTCATGGTGTCAGGCGAACTATCGTTTGTCGTTCCCGCGCAGGCGGGAACCCAGTGTCGTTTGCGGCGTTGGGTTGGTGAGAAACCTAACGCCGCTGGGCCCCCGCCTGCGCGGGGGCGACGGGGCTTGGGAGATCGGTCATGACGCCGTTTGCTTGGGCGTTGGTGCAGCGGCTTCGGCTTGTGCTGCAGGCGCTTCAGCTGGGGTTTCCGGTCGGGCACCTGGCAGCACCACACGCTTGGTGACCAAGCTATCCATGGTCACCGCGTTGGGTGCCACGGCGTCGCCCGGGCGCACGCGCTGGATGCCGTTGACGACGATGCGATCGCCGGCCTTCAGGCCCGACTTCACCACGCGCAGCCCGTCGATGGAGGCACCCAGCACAACCGGGCGATAGCTCGTCTTGTTGGCCGCATCCACCACCAGGACGAACTTCTTGTCCTGGTCCGTACCGATGGCCTTGTCGCTGATGAGGATGGCGTCATGCGGCGCGCCGGTGCTCATGCGTACGCGGGCATAGAGGCCCGGCGTGAGGCGGCCGTCGGCGTTGTCCAGCGTGGCGCGCACGCGGATCGTGCCCGAGCGCACATCCAGCCGGTTGTCGACGGATTGGATGGCGCCTTCGCGCGTGTAGCCGTCTTCATTGGCCAGGCCGATATAGACCGGTGTCTTGGTACCCTGGGCCGCCTTGGCGGAGTAGCGCAGATAGCTTTGCTCGTCCGCATCGAACGCCACGTACATCGGCGAGACCGACACCAGCGTCGTCAGCACCGGCGAGGCACCACCGGCAGACACGACGTTGCCCACGGTAATTTCAGCGCGCGATACGCGGCCCGAAACCGGCGCCACGATGCGCGTGTACTCCAGGTTCAGCTTGGCGGCATCCAGCGCGGCGGCGGCGCCTTGCAGGTTGGCTTGCGCCTCGCGTGCGGCGTTTTCCTTCTCTTCAAACTCGCGGCGGGCGATGGCGTTGTCGGCCACCAGCTTCTGTGCGCGGTCGAGTTCCGACGTGGTGTAGGCCACGCGTGACTTGGCCGCCGTCAGCGCGGCTTGGGTGCGGGCCACTTCAGCCGCGTATGGGCGCGGGTCGATGGTGAACAGCGGGTCGCCCTTCTTGACGATGCTGCCGTCCTTGAAATGGACCGCCGTGACGGTGCCACTCACCAGCGGGCGGACTTCCACGCGTTCAACGGCTTCGACGCGGCCGGAAAATTCGTCCCACTCCGCCACGTTCTTGGCGAGGACGGGGGCCACATCGACCGGCGTGGCGGCGGGGGCGCCTGCTGGCTGCTGCGAGGCACCGGCGGTGGAAACGAGGCCGTAAGTGCCGATGGCGGCGACGCCAAGCACTGCTGCAGCCGAAATGGCGATGGTGCGTTTGGACAGGCTCATGATGTCTCTCTCGATTCGTTGGGATAGGCAAAGAGAAAAAGGACTCGGGAAAACCACTCGGAGCACATGTGGGCCGCAGCGTAGAAACACGCGCGCGGCCTCGCACTCCGTTTCTTGTTATGTGGGTTCAGCCAGGCGTCTCCCCGGTTGGGTCAGTGTCAATGGAGGTGCGGTCCTTTCGATCCGCGCGTGCGCGGCGTTTGCGCGGTGCAGCCGCCTGACGCGTCATGCCAAGGTGCCAGCGCAGGAAGCACGTCATCTCGTCTTGCGCGACGGCGCTCATGGCAATCGAGTCATGGCAGGCCTCCTGCACGCGCACGACTTGCGTGGCCACACCCGCCTCAATGAGGGCAGTGGCGTAACGCTCGGCCTCGGTGCGCAGCAGGTCTTGCGGCGCGGTCAGCAGCAGGGCCGGCGGCAGGCCTTGCAGGCGGCGCGATTCCACCGGCGCGGCGTACGGGTGTACGCGCTCGGTCGGGCGGGGCAGGTATTGGCGATAGCAATCGGCGCAGACTTCGGCCGAGTTGGTGGCATTGGCCAGATGGTCGGGGCGCACGCGGGCCATGGTTGGATCGAGCATGGGCGCAATCAGCACCTGCGCGCGCAGGTTCGGGCCGCCACGGTCGCGGGCAATCATCGTCAGCGCGGCAGAAAGGTTGCCGCCCGCGTCATGCCCGGCTACCGCCATGCGGCGCTTGTCGATGCCCCAGGCGGTGGCGTGCTCGGCCATGCAGCACAGTGCGGCATACACATCTTCTGGTGCCGCCGGAAAGGGCGCGGCCGGCGCGAGCGAATAGCCGACCGTCACCACCACCGCAGGCAGCGTGGCGGCCAGGTGGCGGGCCGGCGCTTCGGCATCGTCGATGGAGCCGTTGACGAAGCCGCCGCCATGCAGATACAGCACGGCAGGGTGGCCAGGGCGACGCAATGGCACGGCAGCGTCGTCGGCGTGCATTTCCGGGCGGAAAACGCGCAGGCGGATGCGGTTGGCATAGCCCTGCGTCCAATAGTCCTCGGCGTGCACCTCGCGCGGCAGGGTGGGGCAGGAAGCTTGCTCAGGCAGCGTGCATGTTGCGCTGCGCAAATGGTGATGGGCCGCGACATTTGTTACATCGGCGGTGCTGTGCGATTGCGCTGGCCGAACACCGGCCGCTGTCGCATTTCCCGTGTGCGTGCGTTCCGAAACAACCAAGCGCGGTGGAGAAGAACCCATGATGTCAGGCGGGGCTTACCTTTGCGGATCAGCCGAATCTCAATGGGCTGAATGATGGTGATTAGACGAACGCGGATAAATGCCTATAATCAGACATCACTATTAGTTGCAGCCGAACAATCAAAATTTACGGTTGTGCTACAAAGTGTTCCTTGCTCGAAGCCGATCTTGTTGCGCTGCGAAAACCCGTAGTCGCTGACCTGCTGATCGAGCCAACCGGGTGCACCCCTTCAGATTCCACGCTCGTTGCGCATTGCCGTTTTGATTTCGGCAGTGCGCACAGCCCGTGGATTCCGACCCTCAGGAGCCGCAGATGGATCGCTTGCAGGCCATGCAGGTTTTCACGCGTGTTGTGGAAGCCAGTAGCTTTACCAAGGCTGCCGACAGCCTTCAATTACCTCGCGCCACGGTCACGAACCTGGTGCAAAGCCTTGAGGCGCATCTTGGCGTGCGCCTGTTGCACCGGACCACCCGCCGCGTCAACGTGACCGCCGACGGCGCTGCGTATTACGAGCGCTGCGTACGGCTGCTCGGCGACCTGGAAGAGACCGAGGCCGCGTTCTCGCAAAGCGCAACGGGTGCGCGCGGCACGCTGCGCATCGACGTGCCCGCGTCCATCGGCAAACGGTTGCTGGTGCCGCGCATCCGCAGTTTTCATGAGGCGTACCCCGATCTTCAGCTCGAGATCGGCATGAGCGATCGCCCTGTCGACCTCGTGCAGGAGGGCGTGGATTGCGCCGTGCGCGGCGGGGAGTTGCAGGATTCCACCCTCGTGGCGCGCCGCATTGGTCAGTTGCCGATGGTCAATTGCGCCTCGCCGGAATACCTCGCGCTGCACGGCACCCCCAGCACGCTTGAGGATCTGCAGGACCATGTGGCGGTGAACTACTTCTCTGCCCGCAATGGCCGCCGCATGGATTGGGATTTCGTGATCGACGGGCAGAAGCAGATCCACAAGGTGCGCAGCATGGTGTCCGTCAATGATGCGGAATCGGCAGTGGCGTGCGGGCTGCACGGCCTGGGGCTCCTGCAGACGTCGCGCTTTCTGGTGTACGAGCACCTGATGTCAGGCGCGCTGGTGGAAGTGCTGCCCGATTACGTCTCCGAGCCGATCCCGGTGTCGGTGGTGTACCCGCATAACCGACACCTGTCGCCCAAGGTGCGGGTGTTTGTGGACTGGGTGGCGACGCTGTTTGCCGATCACCCGTGCCTGCAGCTGAAGGAAAATCCGCGGCTGCATATTGTTAGCGCCGCTTGAACAGTCTTTTTTCGGAAGTCACATTTATCAGGCGGGAGCAACGATCTATTCTCCGTTCCAAGCGCAACAACGAGCGCAACCGAATCCAGGAAATGATCATGAACGCCCGCCTCTCCTCCGTCTTCTCCCGCCGCGCTGTCCTGGCCATGGTGGCCACCGTGTCGGCTTCCGCCGTACTGCTGTCGGCTCAGCCCGCAGCGGCTTCCATCCAGCCCAACTTTGACGCCCCGGCCGCCGCCCAGGCTGGCCGCTTCGATCCGTACGCCCAAGGTACCGACCGTCAGGCAGATACGTACGGCGACCTGTCGTGGAACGGCGATGCGAGCTATCCGAACGGCGGTTCCGCATCGCGCGCATAAACCGCGCTTCTGATTTCTCCTCCCTTGTTTGCGGCGTGACTGAACCGGTCACGCCGTTTTTTATTTGCGCAAAGCGTAGCCTCACGGGGTAATAGGCAGCTGCTATCGGGGTGATCAATGTTCCGTTGAACATTCTCGTTCCGCGTCAAACGACGTCACAAAATCCGGTCCCATAGTCAATCCAACATGGGAACCGCAATGAACGTCGACCTCTCGAGCGCCATGCTCGATTCGATTCGCCAGTCCCTCACCAGCGTCACGGAAGGCCCGCAACCGGCCGCCGATGGCGCCGCAGCCGGTTTCTCCGATCTGCTCAAGCATGCCGTGCACGGCACCGACGCCCAGCAACATCACGCCAACGATCTCGTCAGCGCCGTGGAAACCGGCGCCAGCGACGACCTCGTCGGCGCCATGCTCGCGAGCCAGCAGGCCAGTCTGTCGTTTTCGGCGATGGTCCAGGTGCGCAACAAGCTCATGAGTGCGTTTGACGACATCATCAAGATGCAGGTTTGACGAGGACTGCCAACGTGCTCGATCAAATCAAAATGCTCACCGCGCGATTCCTGCCTGAAGGCGGCTTCCGTCTGCCGTCTTCCGCTGCGCTGGCCAAGCTGGCACCGATCGTCATCCTGGCGATCTGCCTGACCGCGCTGGCGATGATGCTGATGCACCACCAGAACGCGCGCTACAAGCCGCTGTTCGGCGCGCACGAAAGCGTGCCGGCCGCCGACATGATGGCCGCGCTGGATGCCGAGGGCATTGCGTATCGCATTCATCCAGACAGCGGCCAGGTACTGGTGCCCGAGCGGAAGCTGGGCGCCGCGCGCATGCTGCTGGCCGCCAAGGGCGTGGTCGCCAAGCTGCCCGAAGGGCTGGAGCAGGTGGACAAGAGCGACCCGCTGGGCGTGAGCCAGTTCGTGCAGGACGTGCGCTTTCGCCGCGGCCTGGAAGGCGAGCTGACGCAGAGCATCGTGGCGCTCGACCCGGTGTCGACGGCGCGCGTGCATTTGTCGATTGCCAAATCGACGTCGTTCATTCTTTCCGATGGTGACAAGAGCTCGGCCTCCGTGGTGCTCACGCTCAAGCCCAACCGCAAGCTGAGCAAGGAACAGATCGCGGCGATCGTCGCCCTGGTGGCGGGCAGCGTGGCCAACCTGGACCCGGCCCGCGTGACGGTGGTGGACCAGGCCGGCAATCACCTGTCTGCGCAGATCGACCCGGCGCTGGGTGGCGCATTGGGACTCGATGGCGAACTGGGCGCGCAAACGCGCGAACAGACCCTGCGCAACATCCGCGAGCTGCTGACGCCCACGCTGGGCGAGGGCAACTTCCGCGCCAGTGTTGCAGTGGAGCTGGACCACGACCGCGTGGAAGAAACCCACGAGCAATACGGCGAGGCGCCCAAGATCACGCAAGAAGCCATCCGCGACGAGAAGGACATCGGCCACGCCGCACTGGGTGTGCCGGGTTCGCTGTCGAACCGTCCGGCGCCGGCATCCGCGGTTGCCGCGACGCCTGACGCGCCGCACTCCGCCAAGAATGCACAGACGCGCCAATACGCCTACGACCGCAACGTCGTGCAGATCAAGCGCAGCCCCGTGCGTGTGAAGCGGCTGAACGTGGCCGTGGTGCTGAACAACGGCGCCGCGCCGGGCCAGGAAAAGGCATGGACCACCGAACAACTCGCCCAGGTCGACAAGATCCTGCGCAACGGCCTGGGCATCGATGCCGACCGTGAAGACGCGCTGGTGGTGTCGTCGCTCGACTTCCGCACCACGCCGGTGGCCGCATCGCTGCCGTGGTGGAAGCAGCCCGACAACATCGTGACGATGGGTACGTGGGGCGCGTGGGCACTCGGCGCATTGCTCGGCTTCTTCTTCATCTTCCGCCCGCTGCTCAAGGTGTTGCGTACGTGGGCCAACGGTGGGCGCGATCCGCAAGTCGTGGATGCCGTCGTCGCCGGTACGGAAGCCCCGGCCATCGAGGCCACCGCCACCGATGCCGATACGCAGCCGCTGCTGCTGGCCGATGCCAATCTGCCGCCGATCGGCTCCGATGTCGACGTACTGATCGAACACCTGAAGCATCTGGCCGGCCAGGACCCCGAGCGGGTGGCCGAAGTCATCAAACCTTGGATTCGAGACGATGAACACACCAGCTAACGTACCCGCAACCGTAGATGCAGCCGCACCGGCCTTGCCGGCAGCGGCTCCGGCGTTGAACCTCAGCACGGTGGAACGTGCCGCCATCATCCTGCTCAGCATGGGGGAAGAAGCGGCGGCCGGTGTGCTGCGCTGCCTGTCGCGTGAAGAACTGCTGGGCGTGACGATGGTGATGTCGCGCATGCAGGGCGTGAAGGTGGATGCCGTGCAGAACACCATCGAGCGCTTCTTTGCGAATTTCCGCGCGCAGAGCAGCGTGCGTGGCGCGTCGCGTTCGTTCCTGCAGCGCTCGTTGGACATGGCGTTGGGCGGTGTGGTGGCCAACAGCGTGCTCAACAAGATCTACGGCGACGTGATCGGCCCGAAGATGGCGCGTCTGCAATGGGCGCAGCCCCAATGGCTGGCCGACCGCCTGCGCGACGAACACGTACGCATGCAGGCCATGTTCCTGGCGTTCCTGCCGCCCGAGCAGGCAAGCCTGGTCATCCAGGCGCTGCCGGAAGCGCAGCGTGAGCAAGTGCTGCTCGACATCGCCCGCCTGACGGAAATCGACTACGACCTGCTGCGCGATCTCGAAGCGGTGGTCGACGGTTGCATCGCCAACCTCGGCACGCAAAGCACCGCCGTGGAAGGCGTGCGCCAGGCCGCCGACATCATCAACCGCCTGCCGGGTGATCGCGCCCGCATGGTGGAACTACTGCGCGCCCGTGATCCGGATCTCGTTGCCGCCGTGGAAGAGCGCATCTACGACTTTGCCGTGATTGCCCGCCAGAGCGACGAGGCCATCGCCGTCATCCTCGAACAGGTCGACATGGAGCTGTGGGGCGTGGCCCTCAAGGGTGCCGATCCGGCCGTGCGCGATACGCTGCTGCGCTCGATGCCGCGCCGCTCGGTGCAGGCTTTCGAAGAGATGCTGCGCCGTACGGGGCCGGCACCGGCCAGCAAGGTCGAGGCGGCCCGCCGCGAAATCATGGACACCATCCGCGAGTTGGCCGACGAAGGCGAGATCGAGCTGCAGCTCGTCGCGGAGGACGTCCTCAAATGAAGGCTTATCGCCGCTACGCCTTTCCGTCGCTGGCACGTGTGCGTGCCGCCCATGAGCAGCGCGATGGCTTGTCGTTGCCCGACGAGGCCAGCCTGCTCACCACGCAACTGCATGCGCCGCCCGCCGAAGAATTGCTCGACGAGGCACGGCAGGCCGGCTACGACGCCGGGCATGCCGATGGCTTTGCCGCAGGCGAGCGTGCTGGTGCCGACCGCGCACGCCACGATGTGCGTGCCGGGCTCGATGCGCTTGCCGCGCCGGTCGACGCGCTGGTTGCCGGCTTCAACGGCGCACAACAGGCCTACCGGGCCAAGGTGCGCGCCGAGGTGGCCACGCTGGTGGGTGACGTCGCACGCCAGGTCGTGCGGGCCGAGCTGGAAGCGCACCCTGAGCAGATTCTTGCGTTTGTCGATGAAGCCCTCGGCACGCTGGCCAAGGCCCCCGATTCCGTCAGCGTGCGGCTGAACCCGGCCGACTACGCCCGCATTGCCGAAGCCGCGCCCGAACGCGCCAGCGGCTGGCAACTGGCGCCGGACGATCGGCTGGCGCCCGGCGAATGCCGCGTCCAGGCCGGTGACGTGGAAATGGACGCCGGTTGTGGCCAGCGCCTGGCTGCCTGCATCGAGCGCATTGCCGCGCAGCTCTCGCATAGCGACGCCGAAGCTGCGGAAGGGGCGCTGGCATGAGTGGCTCCGTACTCGGTCTTCTCAATGTGGGCGACGTGCCGGTCGCCAGGCCGGTCGGGCGTTTGTCTGCCGTGTCAGGTCTGCTGCTGGAAGTGACCGGCTATCCGTTTGAAACCGGCCAGCTTGCACGCATCGAAACCGCGTCAGGCGGCTGGCTTGAAGCGCGCGTCGTGGGCTTTCGGGAGGGCGTGTCGTACCTGATGCCATTCCGCCCCGCAGAAGGGCTGAGTGCCGGGGCGCGGGTGTTTGCCGATGACGGCACGCGCACACTGTCCATCGGCCCCGCATGGCGCGGCCGTGTGATCGATGGCCTGGGTGAACCGATTGATGGGCGTGGCCCGCTGACCGGCGATGCCGTGCTCGATCTTGAGCCGCCGCGCGTCAACCCGCTGCGCAAGCAGCCGGTGGAAGGCGTGCTGGACGTGGGCGTGCGCGCCATCGACGGCATGCTCACACTGGGCCGTGGGCAGCGCGTGGGCCTGTTTGCGGGCAGCGGCGTCGGCAAGAGCGTGCTGCTCGGCATGATTACGCGCCAGACCGCGGCCGATGTCGTGGTGGTCGGCCTGATCGGCGAGCGCGGCCGCGAGGTGCGCGAGTTCATCGAACATTCGCTTGGGCCCGAGGGCATGTCCAAGGCCATCCTCGTGGTTGCACCAGCGGATGAATCCCCGCTGATGCGCCTAATGGCCACCGAGTTGTGTCACGCCATCGCCACGAATTTCCGCGACACGGGCAGCAACGTGCTGCTGCTGGTCGACTCCCTCACGCGGTATGCCATGGCGCAGCGCGAGCTGGCATTGGCCTTGGGCGAGCCGCCTGCCACGCGTGGTTACCCGCCCTCGGTGTTCGGCATGCTGCCGCGCCTGGTGGAGCGCGCCGGCAACGGCGAGGGCGCAGGCAGCATGAGCGCCATCTACACCGTGCTGGCCGAGGGCGATGACGAGCAAGACCCGGTGGTCGATACCGCACGGGCCATTCTGGACGGCCACATCATGCTCTCGCGCGATCTGGCATCGCAGGGGCATTACCCCGCCATTGACGTGCTGCGCTCGGTGAGCCGGTGCATGTCGCTGGTGGCGCCGCGCGAGCAGATCGACACCGTGCGCAAGGTCAAAGACATGATGTCGCGCCACGCCAATGTGCGCGACCTGATCCCACTCGGCGGCTACGTGGCCGGCGCCGACCCCGCCACAGATCACGCCGTGCAGATGCACGACCACATCGAAGCGTTTCTATGCCAGCGGCAAGACGAAGCCGCCTCGCGTGATGCCACGCTCATGACCCTGAAGGAGATTGCCGCATGAACATCGAACGTGTTGTTGCCGGGCTGTCGAAGCTCGTCGCCATGCGCGCGCAGGAAGTCGATCGGCTGAGTGCCGATGTTGCCGGGCGCGATGCCGAGAGCGCGCGCTACCGCCGCCATATCTCGCAGATGACCGCGCTGATGCAAACCGTCGAGACCGGTGCCCACGTGCATCCGGCCCACGCCATGAACGGTGCGCGCTATCGCTCGGCCATGGCCGATCTGATTCACCAGCACGAGCGCAAGCTGGCCAGCCATGAGGCGTCGTCGGCATCGCTGCGTGCGGACTTGCGCCATGCGCGCTTGCGGCACGAGCAGATCGACGTGGTCCGCCGCAAGAAGCTCACCGCGCTCGACATGGAGCAACGCGCACGCGATCGCAAGCGCGAAGACCAACAGGCTTCCCAGGCATGGCTGCGCCGCCGCCTGTCGCAGGGGAGCGCGACCTCCCACCCATCCTGATCTACCCGTAAGCGAGGAAAGCCATGTTCGGCAGTATTGGAGTCCCAGCGGAAAGCGCCAAGGCGTTTACCGACATGTATATGGCCAACGCCATCCAGCGACTGAATGACCAGAAAACCGGCAATGCCTCCGCAAAGGCGGCGCTGACCAAACTGCAAGGCGCGCTGAGTTCGTTCCAGACCTCGCTGCTGGCCCTGTCGGGTGCCAGCAGCATCGTCAAGCAAAAGGTCACGCTGTCGAATCCGGCGCTGGGCGATGCCACGGTGGGCTCGGGGGCGCAACCCGGCAGCTATGCGTTTTTTGTCCAGCAACTCGCGTCTGCGCACCAGGTGGCCTATGCGGGTATCCCGTCCTATGCCGCCACGGATGCAGGCTCGCTCAAGATTGCCCTGGGCGATGGCGAATCGTTTGAGGTGGACTTGTCTTCCGCCAACGCCGATGCCAGCGGCAACGTATCGCCTGCCGAGCTGGCGCGCGCCATCAACCAGGCGGAAGGCAACGAAGGCAAGGTCTCTGCGTCGATCGTCACGATCGGCGGCGAACAGCGCCTGGTGCTGACTTCCGGAGAAACCGGCGAGGCCAGCGAGATCTCGCTCGACACCAGCGGCATCAACGACGCCGCCTTGGCCACCGCCTTGTCGCGCACGCCCGACGAGCTCTCTGCCGCACAAGACGCGATCTTCAAGCTCGGCGGTGAAAGCGGTGTCCGGATCAAGCAGGCCTCCAATACCTTCACCGGCATCCAAGGCGTTTCCGTCACGTTCACCCAGGCCATGACCACGGGCGATGCGCCGTTGCTACTCGATGTCGGGCTCGACAAGGGCGGCACGACCGAGGCGGTACAGGCGTTTGTCGACGCGTACAACGAAGTGATGAGCGTGCTGGCCGAGCTCACCAAGACCAACCCGGACGACCCTGCAAACGCTGGCCCGTTCGTCAGCGACCCCGGTGTGCGCGGCTTGCAGCAGCGCATGAACGAGCTGCTACGCGGTGCGGTGGGGGAGTCCAAGTTGCTGGACTACGGAATCAGCGCCGACCGCAGCGGCAAGCTCTCGCTCGACACGGGCAAGCTGGACACCGCGTTGGCCAGGAACCCCGCCGGACTCGACGCGCTGTTCGCCGATGCCGACAAGGGCATCGTCAAGCGCATGGACACCTATCTGAAGACGTGGACGTCTTCGGTGGACGGCCATATCAAGCGCCGCCAGGACAACACGGAGTCCGTTGAGAAATCGTTGAACAAGAAGGAGCTTTCGCTCGATGCGCAATACAGTCGGATGTATCAACGATATCTGGCGCAGTTCACGCGGGTTGAACAGCTGCAGAGTCAGATGGAATTCACGATGAACCTGATCGACAGCATTCCCGATTTTGGAGGGAACAAGAAATGACCACGCAACACGGCTACGGCGACTACCAGACAGCGAACCTCGCGGGCCAGACGGCCAGCGCGTCGCCGGTACGTCTGGTGATCGTGTTGATGGACGGCCTGCTCGACGAAATGGCGCGCGCACGCGCCCATATCGAGGCCAAGCGTTACGAAGAAAAGGGCCACAGCCTCAACAAGTGCATCGGCATGTTGCACGGCCTGACCAGCGCGCTCGACTTTGATGCGGGCGGCGAGGTGGTCGTGAACATGGCCCGGCTCTACGAGTACTGCACGTGGCGCCTGAACGAGGCCGGACTCACGCTCGACCCGGCCATCGTCGACGAAGTCTCCGAGCTGATCCGCACGCTGCGGGCCGCTTGGGAAGGCGTCGACCAACGATTTGGATGACACCACCATGGACCAGACCGACTATCTCCTGCGACTCGCGTCGCGCGTACGACAAGCCATTCTCAAGCGTGACTTTGAAGCGCTCGAGCGCTTGAACCACGAAGTACACGACGTCGTCAGCGGCATGGCTGCGAAGCAGGTGCTGAGCGTGGCCGAGCGGGAATCGCTGGTGCTGCTGAAGGTGGCGCACCGTGCGGCCATTGCGCTGCTCGCATCGGAGTCTGCGCGGCTGGTGGATGCCATGAACGGGCTCAATGCACGCCGCACAGGCTGGGAAGCCTATGCTGCGCAAGGGGGCCTCCGATGATGATGGGATTGCTGGCCGCGGGTCATTTCGCGCCTGCCACCGTGCCCATCGGCAACACCGCGCTCTCGACGCCAGAAGGGGATACCGCTCCAGGGCCCGACATGTTGCTGGCTGAGTTTGAAGACCTGCTTGCCGGCGATGTCGCCATGCCGGGCGAAGGCCCCGATGCGTTGACGGATCCGTTCACGCAGATGGACGCTTGGGTTGCGCAGGTGCTGGCGCAGGCGATCGGGGCGGAGATGCCGTTCGATCGCGTGCCGGCCTTGCAACAGGGCGCGATGGCTGCCCCCTGGTTGATGCAGGCATTGGATGGACGTGAAGGGCAGAGCGCTGCGGCGGACGACGCGGCCGCTCCGCAGGCACAGCCGGGTCTGATCCCGATGCCGGCGCAGGGCCGTGGCGCTGGACAGGCAGCGGTACCGGCGGGTGCGGCGATGGACGCCGCCCCGCAGCAAGCCGGTGTGCCGGCAGCGGCGGTGGATTCCGCACTGGCGGATCGCGTCTTCAACCAGCGATCGGTTGCGGCTGCAACGGCAACGACAGCGGCAACGCCGGCACAGGACGACATTGCCACCGGCGCCGCGCAAGCCGTGAACACGCGCACCACCCGGGAGACCGTATTGCCGGCAGGCGTGTCTGTCATGGCGACGGATGGCCTGACACGCACCGCAAACCACCAGGGTGAGCTGCCAGCAGCGACGGCTCCATCGGCTGCGCGAGTCCCCACCGAGTCGCAGCAGAAGCTGGTCGACGCGCTGGGTGAACGCTTGAGCGTACAGACGGTGCAAGGCATGCGGCATGCCGTGATCCGGCTCGATCCGCATCTGAACGGCTCGATCCGCATCGAACTGCGGCAGGACGCGAGCGGCATTGCCGTGCATCTGTCCGCCACGAATGCCGATGTTGTGCGCCAGTTGCAAGCCATTGGCGAAAGCCTGCGCCAGGAACTGGGCGCCCGCCATGGTGGCGATGTCAGCGTGCAGGTGTCTGCCAGCCGGCAGAGCCAGGCAGAGGCGGACACCTCCGGTGGCCGGGAGCGCCACGCGCGCGACGATGCAGAGCAGGGCCCCGGCCGTGGTCTGGCAGCCGCAGGTGGTGACGGTGCATTCGAAGTTGTGTCGCGCGATGCGGCGCGCACGCAGAAGGAAACGGTATGAAAAAGAATCTGATGATGATCGCCATTGCGGCGGCAATTGCCGTGGGCGCAGCCGGTATGACGGCATTTGTGGTGACCCGCACGGGCAATTCGACTGCGGTTGCCGCCGCCAAGCCGCCCCGTCTGCCCATCGACGCGCAGGCGCGCTATGTGTCTCTCGACAAGCTGATCGTCATGTTGCGCAGCACCGAGGGCAGCGCCCGACCGCGTTACGTGGTGATGGACCTCGTGTTCTCCGCCACCGATGCCAAGCGCGAAAAGCAGGTGAAGGAACACCTGCCGGTGCTGCGCGCCACGGCATACAGCGTCCTGGCCGAGCGCACGGCCGCAGAGGTACAGCGCATGGGGCCGATGGAGCTTGCCGCCATGCTGAACAAGGAATACGAGCACGGCTACGGCGGGGCCGACCGCACGCCCTTTGACAAGGTGCTGGTGACGAAAGTCATGATGGACTGAACGCCATGAGCGCAACGACTTACTCCGAATACGAAAGCGTGCAGCGCGCCGGCCAGACCCTGTCTGCTGCTGACGAAGCACGCTGGATGGCCCAGTACGCGCCGCTGGTCAAGCGCACCGTGCGCAAGCTGGGTTCGCAAGCGGGCGGCGCGATGGATGCCGCCGACCTGGAGCAACTGGGCCTGATGGGCCTGCTCGAAGCGCTGCGTCGCTACGGCGAGCCCGATGCGGAATTCGAGCACTTCGCGTTGGTGCGTGTGCGCGGCGCCATCCTGGATGAACTGCGCCGCCAGGACTGGCGCCCGCGTTCTGCACGCCAGGGTGCGCATCGCCTGCGCAGCACCGAGCGCTCGTTGCGCCGCGAGCTGGGCCGCGAGCCAACCAAGGAAGAGGTGTGCGAAGCGCTTGAGATTGATGGCGACGAATACGAACAACTGCAGCTCGACGATTGTGCGCAGGAGTTCGTCAGCTTCGACGCGCTGCTCGAAGACAGCGGTGACGCCTGCGGCGGCGACGACGGTATCGAACGCCAAGTCATGCTGCGCCGCTCGCTCGAGCAGGCATTGGGCGCGCTGGACGCTCGCGAGCAGCAGGTGATCCAGATGTCTTATGAGTTCGACCTGAACCAAGCCGAGATCGGCGCGGTGCTTGGCCTGACGCGGGCCCGGGTCTGCCAGATCAACAAGAGTGCGCTGGCGAAGATGCGCAAGTATCTCGCCGCGCACTGACAGTGAAAAACCGCCCGCCGGCCAGACCGCGCGGCACCTAGACGGGAAGAATCATGCAACAGATATTCGGCATTTTCATCGTGCTCTCCTGCGTATTCGGCGGGTTCATGTTCATGGGCGGCGATTTCAGCAAGCTCTGGCAGCCGGTCGAATTGCTGATCATCGTGGGTGCCGCCGTGGGCGCGCTGGTGCTCGGCAACCCGCGCCATGTGCTGATCGAAATGGGCAAGCAGCTGCGCAAGGTCATGACCTTCCGCAAACGCACCGCCAACAAGGAATTCCAGCGCCAGCAGCTGCTGGCGATGTACGAGCTGCTGAGCATTGGCCGTGACCTGAAGGCGCTCGACAGCCACGTCGAGGCCCCGCACGAAAGCCCGCTGTTCCAGCGCTATCCGATGGTGCTGCAGGATCCGGAGTTGCTCGCCTTCATCGTCGACAACTTCCGCCTGATGGCCATGGGCAAGATCAGCGCGCACGAGCTGGAAAGCGTGCTCGAGCAAGAGCTGGTCGCCATCCACGAAGACCTGGAGCAGCCCTCGCGCTCGCTCAAGAAGATTTCGGAAGCCATGCCGGGCTTCGGCATCGTGGCCGCCGTGCTGGGCGTGGTGATGGCCATGAACAGCCTCGGTGATGGCGCCAGCGCCATTGAGTTGGCCGAGAAGGTGGCGGCCGCCATGATCGGTACCTTTATCGGCATCTTCTTCTGCTACGGCGTGCTGGATCCGCTGGCGAACCTGATCAAGCAGGTGGTGAAGGCTGAGATGTCGGATCTGGAATGCGTGAAGGTGGTCCTCATCGCTTTTGCCGCAGGCAAGCCGCCCTTGCTGGCCATTGATACGGGCCGTCGCCTGATGCAATTGACCAACAAGCCCAGCTTTGCGGAGCTGGAGGTTTGGATCGGTCGGCTGGATGGAGCCCGCACATGAGCGCCGACACCACCGTTGTACCGGTCGTGACGGAAGCCGCCGCACCTGCTGCCATGCCCCCCAAGCGAGGCGGGCGCCGCGGGGAACACGTCGACCTGATCGTCAAGCGTGCCGTCCGGCGCGACCACGACAACGACCACGGCGGCAGCTGGAAAGTCGCTTTCGCCGATTTCTGTCTCGCCCTCATGTGCCTGTTCCTGCTGCTGTGGGTGCTGGGTGCGCGCGATGAAGAAGAGGCCCGCCTCAAACTCGGCGAGATGGCCGACAGCGTGGTCTATGACGGCGGCTCCAGCGTCCTCAATGGCGCACCCGTCATCCTGGACACCGCCGTGATGCCCGATGGCCTGACGCCGCGCACCGCCGGCAAAGAGGGCGACGACGTGAAGCGCACGCAACCCATTGCAGATACGCAGGATGCGTTGCATGCACTGGCCGAGCGTGTGCGTACGCTGGGTGAAGAGGCCGGACTGCTCGATAACCTCCAAACCATCGTCACGCCCATGGGCCTGCGGGTCATGCTGCATGACACCGACGAGCGTGGCGTGTTCGTCAGCGGCGGAGGCACGCCTTCCGAGCCGTTCCGCCCCATGCTGACCAAGCTCGGCGCGCTGATGGGCGCGGTGGGCAACCCGATGCTGGTGATCGGCCATACCGACTCGGTGCCCTATCGCAGCCTGGGCTTCGGCTCGCGCTCGAATTGGCACCTGTCGGGGGACCGCGCCATGTCGGCGCGGCGTTGGCTGCTCGAAGGCGGCATGCGTTCCGGCCAGGTCCTGCAAGTGGTTGGCATGGCGGATCGGGCGCCGCTGGCGGACGACCCGCGTGCGGCCGTCAACCGCCGCATTGAGTTCCTGGTGCTGACGCCCGAGCGCGCCCGCATGATCCAGACCATGTTCGGTCGCCCAGAGCGCGTTGTTCCCCTCGTCAATGGCATCAACGCAGCATCGGCCGGCGAGCCGGATGCGGGGCAGGTCGGCCAGCAGGTTGGTGTCGTCCTCCCGGACGATGAAAAAGAGATTTAACACCCGAGCCCACCCGGTCGTCTTGATGGGTTGAGTGACTGATTAACGATCTTCAAGGGCCGACCAGGCCGTAGGGTGACAGTATGCGAATCGCAAACGTGGGCGGACACACCGCCATCAACGAGACGGACAGCGCACAGCGCGGCGAAGGCGCGCAGCACAAGGCGGCCATTGCACCGATCAGCTCGGTGGGCGAGAAGACCCGCGACCGCCAGGCGCTGGATGCAGCACGCGCCGCGATGGGTGAGTCGCAGGAAATCGATACGGCGCGCGTGGCGGAAATCCGCGCGGCACTGGCAGCAGGCGACATCCGCTTCGATGCCGCCAAACTCGCTGGCATGATCCAGCGCTACCACGGAGGCCATGAATGACCGTCAAGGGCAGCTACCCCGGTAACCCGCGCCAACTGCTGGCAGATGTGGTGACGGACAGCGTCAGCTACCGCAAGCTCGCGCAGTTGCTGGAAGACCAGTTTGCCGCGGCATTGCGGCTTGACACCACGGCGCTGGGCTCACTGGCCAAGGCGATTGCGGTGGAAGCCGACGCCATCGAGCTGCGCCGCCGCTATCGTGTCGAGCGGATCGGCCGTACGCCCGGGGCTGCGCTGGCCTTTGGCAAGCGTCTGCTGGCGGGGGACAAGCATGCTGCCCAACGGGCATCGTTCATCGAACGCTGCACCGAGCTGAAGGCACTGGCCACCCGGTGCCAAGTACTCACCACCCGCAACGGGGGCTTGCTGGCGGCGCAGTACGAAGCCATGCAGCGTCTGATGCACGGAGAACGCCATATCTATGTTCCGGCCTGACGTTACCTTCAACGCGACACCGGGCACGGTTGCCCGCCCGCCTGCTCCCGCCGCGCCCGCCAGCGCGTCGGCAGCGGGCTTTGGGTCGTTGTACAAGTCACTCAACCGAGACATCACCGGCGCGATCCGCAATGGCTTCGAGCGGACGTTCGAGCCGCAACTGTCGTCGCAGGCCACACAGTGGGTCAACGCCATGCAAGCCCGTGCGGAAGCGGCCGAGCGCCGTGTGCCGAGCGGCGCGGGGGTGACGGTGTTTGGTTCGATCGACCCGGACCGCCAAGCGTTTCTGGCCGAGATCATGCCGCACGCCCGCCGTGCCGGCGCGATGATCGGCGCAGCGCCGGAGCTGATTGCCGCCCATGCGGCGCTCGAATCGGGCTGGGGCCGCAAGCCGCTGACGAACGCGCGCGGCGAGACCACGCACAACGTGTTCGGTATCAAGGCCACGGGCAACTGGAAGGGCGCATCATCGGCGTCGGCCACCACCGAGTACGTCGATGGCGAAGCCGTGAAGATGGTCGAACGTTTTCGCGCGTATCCGAGCTATGCCAGTGCGTTTCGCGACTACGGCACGCTGTTGCGCGACTCACCGCGCTACGCCGGCGTGCACAACGTGGGCGACGACGCCCGCGCCTTTGCCCGTGCGCTCAAGCGCGGCGGCTACGCTACCGACCCCGCTTACGAAAGCAAGCTCGTACAGATGGCGGGGCAGGTGAAGGGGCTTGTCCGGTAACGCTGTCTACGTTGCTGTCACTACTTCTTGGTGCCGATCGGCTCGACCGTGCCGGCGCTTGTCACCCGCGCGGTGATGACCTTGCCGGTGCTCGTGTTCTTCACGCGGATCACGTCATCGATCGCGCCGTTCTGCATGGCGGTGCCCGGCACCGTTACCTCCACCGGCCCCGTGTTCGCCACGATCTGCACGGCCTGACCACGGCGAATTGCCTCGACACCTTTGAGTAAGCGCGCCTGGATGACCTGGCCGGCCTTCACCGCGCGCCGTGGCGTGCGGCCGATGGCAGCGGCAGCCTCCGTCAGCGCATCGGGGGTCTGCGCAAAGTCGCGCACGTCATGCGTGAAGTCCGTTTCGCTCAGCGATTGGTTCGGCGTTAGCGCCGCTGCCGCTACAAGCACCGGCAACTCGATGCGTGCACGTACGACGTAGACCGTTGCGCGCGATTCCCCCGGGCAGCGCACGGAAAACCGCATGCGCGTCAGCACCTTCGTATCGGTGACGGCAATGTCGTACGGCTCGCCACAGGCGGGGGCTGGCCGGCGCGGGGGCGATACGGTGGCCGATGCCTGCGCTTCATTCAACATGTGATCGGCAACGTAGCGCGTCAGCCAGGCTTGGGCGGCTTCCTCAACCTGCGCGGCGGCCGGATCGCCCGCCGTGGCAGGCGCCTGGGCCATGGCCGCAAACGACAGCATCAACAAACCGGCCGCTGTCGCGAGGTGCTTCAGAAGCCGTTTCGGGAAACCGCATGTGGACATGGCGCGCCTTGGTGTGAATGAAAGGTCGCTCGAATTATAGGGGCGGCATTTGCGCCCCGGCCCCCAATAGGTCCCACCTATGCCTCCCATAGGTGCCCATTCAAGTTCTGTACAACATCTTCGCCGCATTGTTCGACGGCCCGTAACCTCCGCACTGTCAATGAATCAATCGCTGCCCGGCACGCGCCGCGCGGCACTTTGCGGAGGCAAGCAGCCACGATGGGACTGAATCTCGAACAAGCGCTCGGCGTGCATTCGGCAGCACTGAAAGTGCGCGCCGAACGCACCAAGCTCCTTGCGTCGAACCTGGCCAATGAATCGACGCCGGGTTATCGGGCGCGCGATCTGGATTTTCGCGCAAGCCTGGACCACGCACTCGCCAACAACGCCTTCGAGGCCGCGCTGCAGTTCGGCGGGGACGAAGCCAAATATCGCGTGCCGAGCCGCCCCTCGCAAGACGGCAACACCGTCGAGCTGGGCGCCGAGCAGGCCGCGTTCTCACAGAACGCCGCCGATTTCCAGGCCAGCCTCACCTTCGTGAACATGAAGATCAAGGGCCTGAAGGCCGCCATCACGGGGAACGTTTGATGAGCTTCAAAGACATCTCGCAGATCGCCGGTTCAGCAATGTCTGCGCAAACCGTGCGCCTGAACACCATCGCCAGCAATCTCGCCAATGCCGGTACTTCCGGCACGGAAGAGACCGCCTACCGCGCACGCAAGCCGGTGTTCGCATCGGTGTTTCAGAACGGTGGCGCGCGCGTGCAGGTGCTGGACGTGATCTCCACCGACGACGCACTCGCCGCGCGCCACGAGCCGGGCCACCCGCTGGCCGATGAAGACGGCATGGTCTTCTACTCCAACGTGAGCGCCGTCGAAGAAATGACCGACATGATGGCCGCGTCGCGTGCCTTCTCCACCAACGCCGAGGTGCTCACGCGCATCAAGGGCATGCAGCAAGACCTGCTGCGCATGGGCGAGGGCTGAGCACGATGAATATCAATAACAACGTCAACAGCAACGGCTCGGGCATCGGCGATCCGATCTTGCAGCCGGGTGCCGGCAACAACGATGGCGGTGGCGTGTCCGACATGTTCACCAAGCTGCTGATCGCGCAGATCCAGAACCAGGATCCGCTGGCGCCCATGGAGGCCAGCCAGTTCGTGACGCAGTTCTCGCAGATGAGCCAGGTGGAAGCCATGCAGACGCTGGCCCAACTGAGCGCCGCCACCGCTGCCATGCAGGAAAGCATGCTGGTGGTCACGCTGGGCTCGCAGGTCGGCTCGCTGGTGCGCGTGCGTGCCGATGCAGTCGATCTGGACGGCGACGTCGTCAAGGGCGGCTTCACGCTGGAATCTTCCGCCTCGGATGTGGAAGTCATCCTGACCGGGCCGGACGGTACCGAACACAAAATTTCGCTGGGTGCGAAGCAAGCGGGCGATGTCGATTTCGAGATCGACCCCGAAGCGCACGACCTGCCCCCGGGCAACTACAAGGTGCGTGTCTCCACCGACACCGGCGAGAAGCCGAACGTCGAGTTGATCGGCGAGCTGCAAAGCGTGCGCCTGGGTGCCGATGGCCGCGTGATCCTGTCGATCGCCGGCATTGGCGAGGCCGACACCGCCGACATCACCCGCTTCCTTGGTCGCCCGAACGGCGGCGGGCAAAGCACAACGCCTCCTGAATCCACTCCTCCCCAGATCCTTCCCATTCCGAAGAGGTACCAGTCATGAGTTTCAACATCGCACTTGCCGGCATCAACGCCATCAACGGCCAGCTCAACCAGATCAGCAACAACATCGCCAACAGCGGCACGCTGGGCTTCAAGGCCGGCCGCGCGAACTTCTCGTCGAGCTACATCAACGCGCAGCCGTCGGGCGTGCAGATCGGGTCGACCTCGCAGGCGATGGACATCAGCGGCAACTTCCTGGCCACCGGCCGTGGCATGGACGCCGCCATCTCGGGTAAGGGGTTCTTCATCTCACGTGATACCGACGGCTCGATGGTGTACTCGCGCGCCGGCGTGTTCGGCACGGACGCCAACGGCAACGTGATCGACTTCATGGGCCGCGCGGTGCAAGGCTACGGCCTGGACGGCGCACTGGGCAGCCTGACGGTGCCCACGGGCGCGATTCCCGCGCAGGCGAGCGGCTCGCTGGAGTACGCCGGCAACATGTCGGCTGATTGGGACGAGCCGACCGTCTCGCCGTTCAACAAGGACGACCCGCAGTCGTACAACGGCATGTCGGCCACCACCGTGACTGATTCGCTGGGCCGCGAGCACACCGTGACGCAGTACTTCGTCAAGGGTGCCGGCAACGAAATGCAGGTCTACTACGCCATGGATGGTGAAGACGTCGGTTTGCCCACATTCCTGAACTTTGACGAGACCGGCAAGATGGTGACGCCGATCGGCACCGTGGATCTGGACCTGGGCACGCCGACTGGCGCCGCGCCGCTGTCGATCGCCATCAGCTACGCCGGCACGACGATGTTCGGTGGCGAACAGAGCACCGCCAAGAACCGCGCGGACGGCTACAAGGCCGGAACCGTGACGGGCGTATCGCTGGCCGAAGACGGCTCCATCGAGGTGCAGTACAGCAACGGCAAGAAGATGTCGGCAGGCCAGTTGGCGATCGCCACGTTCCAGAACGAGAACGGCCTGGTGCCGGTGGATGGTTCTGCGTGGCAGGCAAGCGCCGCCACCGGTGAGCCGCTGCTGGGCACGCCGGGCACCGGCATGGGCGGCAAGCTGGCCGTGGGTGCGGTGGAGCAATCGAACGTCGACATGACCTCCGAGCTGGTGAACCTGATGGGCGCGCAGCAGAACTACCAGGCCAACTCGAAGGTGCTGTCCACCGAAAACGAAATGATGCGCACGCTGATGCAGGCGCTGTAACGCGATGGACGCCTTCATCTACACAGCAATGACGGGCGCAGACCACTCGCTGCGCGCGCTCAATGTGCGAGCCAACAACCTCGCCAACGCGCAAACCACCGGTTTTCGCGCCGACATGGCCAGCGTCACCAGCCAGGCCGCCAGCGGCTATGGCTATGACTCGCGCCATCATGCGGCGCTCACATCCACGCACGTCGACCATACGCCGGGCAAGACCAGCGAAACCGGCCGCACGCTCGACGTGGCCATCGACGGCCCAGGCTACCTGGCCATCGAAACCGACAGCGGCGTGGCCTACACGCGTGCCGGTGCCATGGCGATCGACGGCGAAGGCAACCTCACGTTGGGCGGCCACACGGTCCTTGGCGACGGCGGCCCCATTGTGCTGCCCGAACACGACTCGCTGACGATCGGCGCGGACGGCACGATCTCCGTGGTGATGGCTGGCGAGAAGGGCGTCCAGGACGCGGGGCGCCTGCTGCTGGTGAACCCCGAGCCGGCCGATCTGATGAAGAACGCGCAGGGGCTGATCGTCTCGCGCAGCGGCGCCGAATACGCGGCCGATGGCAGCGTCACCGTCAAGGGTGGCCACCTGGAGAGCAGCAACGTCTCGGCCGTCGAAGAAATGATGCACACGATGTCGCTCACGCGGTCATTCGAGATGCAGATGAAGCTCTACAAGGTGGCTGATGAAATGGCCGACGCCGGCAACCGGCTCATCCGCGGCTAAGCGGCTGCGTCAACACACAAGGAGTAAGAGGCAACCATGAATCACGCAATGTGGATCAGCAAGACGGGCATCCAGGCCCAGGACGCGAAGCTGCAGGCGATCGCCAACAACCTCGCCAACGTCAACACGGTCGGCTTCAAGCGCGACCGTGCGGTGTTCGAAGACCTGTTCTACCGCGCCGAGCGCCAACCGGGCGCACAGGTGTCGGACAACGCCACCGGCCCGGGCGTGCAGCTCGGCAACGGCACGCGCATTGCGGGCACGCAAAAGGTGTTCACCACGGGCGCAATGCAGAACACCGGTCAGGCGCTGGACTTGGCCATCAATGGCAACGGCTTCCTGCAGGTAGAAATGGCGAACGGCGAAGTCGGTTACACCCGCGCCGGCCAGCTGCGCTTGAACGATCAAGGCCGCCTGACCAACGCGCAGGGCCTGCCGATTGCACCGGGCATTGATGTACCGCAAGACGCCACCGGCATCACGATTGGTGAGAACGGTGTGGTGTCCGTCACCACGGGTGCAGGCACCACGCCCACCGAAGTGGGCCAGCTCCAGCTCGCGCAGTTCGTCAACCCGGCCGGCCTGTTGGCCCTGGGCGACAACCTGTATGGCGAAACCACCGCCAGCGGCGCCCCCACCGAAGGCGAACCCGGCCAGAACGGCCTGGGCACCATCAAGCAGGGTGCGCTGGAAGGCTCCAACGTGCTGGCCGTGGAAGAAATGGTCGAGATGATTGCTGCCCAGCGCACCTATGAGATGAACACCAAGGTGCTGTCGGCCGCCGACAACATGATGCAGTACCTCTCGCAGGCGGCACGCTGATGAGGGCCGCACGCTTCCTGGCCGCATGCGGTGCACTGGCCTTGCTGGCCGGTTGCGCAACCGGGCCGCTCGATCGTCCGTTGCAGGACTTCGACGACAACACCATGCCCGAGACCGCGTTTGAAGTCCGTCGCGGTACGGCGGGCGGCGTCATGGTGCCGGATCAGGCGTGGTCGCTTACGTCAGACGTGCGCGCATTCCGCGCGGGCGACGTGCTGACGGTCGAGCTGGACGAATCCACGCAGGCCAGCAAGAAGAGCGGCACGCAGATGGGCAAGGACAGCAGCCTGAGCGCCAAGAAGCCATCGTTCTTCGGCAAGACGCTGCCGGTTGAGGCCGAGCTTGGCGCCAAGAGCGGCTTCAACGGCTCGGGCTCCAGCTCGCAGCAGAACACATTGCGCGGCTCCGTCACGGTGGTGGTCCAGCGCGTGATGCCCAACGGCCTGCTGCAGGTGCGCGGCGAAAAGCGCCTCGTCCTGAACCAGGGCGAAGAAAACGTGCGGCTTGCCGGTTATGTGCGCGCTGCCGACATCGATTCGAACAACCGCGTGTCGTCACAGCGTGTGGCGAATGCGCGCATTACCTACTCGGGCCGCGGCGCACTGGCCGATGCCAACCAGGCTGGCTGGCTGACCCGATTCTTCAACAGCCCCTGGATGCCGTTCTGAGCCAGGGCCCGATTGCACCAAGGATGACACGATGAAACTGAAGCGATTCGCCACCTTTGCCGCCACGTGCGCGGTGGTCGTTGTCGCGGCGCTGCTCGGTGCCGTGCCCGGCGCACGTGCGCAAACGGTCGGCAGCCTGGTCGACGTGGAAGGCGTGCGCGAGAACGCGCTCGTCGGCTACGGCATCGTCGTGGGCCTGGCGGGTTCTGGCGACGGCACGCAAGCCAAGTACACCACGCAGTCACTGGCGAACATGCTCAAGCAGTTCGGCACACGGCTGCCTGAGAACGTCAACCTGCGCTCGCGCAATGCCGCCGCGGTGATGGTGAGCGCCACGTTTCCGCCCGGCTACCGCCGTGGCCAGAAGGTGGACGTCACCGTCTCGTCGCTGGGCGACGCCAAGAGCCTGCGCGGCGGCACGCTGCTGATGACGCCGCTGCGCGCGGCCGATGGCGAAACCTATGCACTGGCACAGGGCAACCTCGTCATCCCGGGCCTGAACGCACAGGGCCGCAGCGGATCGAGTGTCACCATCAACACGCCCACCACGGGCCGTATCCCGAAGGGCGCGACCATCGAGCAAGAGATCGCCACCGACTTTGCCAGCACGCCTACCGTGCGCCTGAACCTCAAGCGCCCGGATTTCACCACCGCTTCGCAGATCGTCGACGCCATCAACGCCAGGTTTGGCAGTGACGTTGCCAGCACGGAAGACGCCACGTCGGTGGACGTGATCGCCCCCGAGGTGCCGAGCCAGCGGGTGGCCTTTGTCGCGCGATTGAAAGGGCTGCAGGTCAAGCAGGGTAGCGAGACGCCGCGCATTGTCTTTAACTCGCGCACCGGCACGGTCGTTATCAGTCAGGGTGTGACGGTGAAACCGGCGGTCGTTTCGCACGGCGCGCTGAAGGTCACGATTGCCGAAGGCACGATGGTCAGTCAGCCGAACGAGTTTGCCAACGGCACTACGGTGGCCGCACCGATCAGCGAGATCGGCGTCTCCCAGGCTGGTGGCAACGCGTTCCAGTGGAAGTCGGGTGCGAGCCTGCAAGCGATTGTCGACACGATCAACCGCACGGGCGCCACGCCGGACGACCTGATGGCCATCCTGCAGGCGCTGTCCGAAGCCGGCGCGCTTACGGGTGAACTGGTGGTGATCTGACGGGAAAGACAACCATGACGACCATGACATTGGAACCGATGCACCTTTTTCAAACGCCGGGCGGCGCGTCCGCCGGCGAAGCGGTCAAGCCTGCAGACCCGGCTTACCGCAAGCGCGTGGAAGAGGCCACCGTGCAGTTTGAAGGCCTGTTCATTGCGCAGATGCTGAACGAGATGAAGAAGGCGACCGACCAGCTCAAGAGCGACGACAGCGGCACAGACCGAACGAGCGACGCGATGCTCGACTACGCCAACCGCGCGGTGGCCGATGCGATTGCGCATCAGCGTGCCTTCGGCATTGCCGACACGCTGGTGGCGCAGATGCTGCCGCCCGAAGCTGCGCCCGCTGCACCGGCTGCGTCCGCGCAAGACTGATGCGGTCGTCCCACTAAATTTTTGCCTACTGGAACCCAATCATGAGCATCACCCGCATCGGCCTGTCCGGCGTGCTCGCCGCACAAGCGAACCTCAACATGACGGCGCGCAACATCGCAAACCTGGCGACGCCCGGCTATACCCGTCAGGGCGTGCTATTGACAACGCGCGTGGGCGGCGGCGTTGAGGTGGGTTCGCTGATCCGCTTTGGCGACAACTACAAGATCCAGCAGAAGTGGCTGTCGCAAAGCCCGGTGGGGCAGCACAGCGCGGCGGAATCGTATTTCCGTCAGCTGGAAGAAGTGATGGGCCTGGAAGACGGCAGCGTCAAGGCAGGGATGGACCGCTTCTTTGGTGCACTGGATGAAGCCAGCGCCGACCCGGCCAAGCCCGCGCTGCGTCAGCAGGTGCTGATGGCCGCCGGTGGCCTGGCCACCAGCTTCAACAACCTGCAGCAGATGATGCGCGGCCAGCTCGATACGCTGCGCCAGCAGAGCTCGGCCACGGCCGGCCAGATCAATGGCCTGTCGGAATCCATTGCCGACCTCAACCGCCGCATTGCAGATGCCGAGGCCAACGGCGGTGCTCCGTCGGAGTTGATCGACCAGCGCGACAACGCCATCGACCAGCTTGCCGCACTGGCGGAGATCCGCACCGTGCGCCAGCCGGACGGCACCATCGACGTGAATCTGGCCAGTGGCACGCCGCTGGTGGCCGGCAGCCAGGTCGGCAAGGTCAGTGTGGAAACGAAGGCCAATGGCGAGTTCGCGCTGAACATCGAGTCTGGCGGCACGACGTACCCCGTCGACGGCGCCAAGGTGGGCGGCACGCTGGGTGGTCTCTACACGTTCGCGCAAGACACCCTGCTGCCGCAAATGGAAGCCATCCGCTCGCTGGCCGGTGAGATTGCCGAGAGCTTCAACAAGCAACTGGAAGACGGCTACGGCATGGACGGCTCGCCGGGCAAGCCGCTGTTTACGTTCGACCCCGCCACGGGCCGCCTGACGCTCAACGAGATGAAGCCGGAAGAGCTCGGCTTTTCCGGAGATCCGAAAACCCCGGGCAACAGCGACAACCTGCTCAAGCTGATCGAGCTGCGCAACCAGCGCATCGATCTGCCGGGCTTTGGCGAGACGTCGCTGGGCGACGCGTACACGCTGCTCGTCGGCAAGCTCGGTTCGCAGAGCCAGCAGAACCAATCGGCGCTCACCATGGCCGGCGAGATGCGCAAGCAGGCTGAAGAGGCGTGGCTGTCATCGGCAGGCATCAACGGCGACGAAGAGGCCATGAACCTCAACGAGTTCTTGCAGATCTACCAGGCCAACATGAAAGTCATCTCGGTGGCGAACGAACTGTTCGACGCCACGATCAAGAGCTTCTAAGGACACCATCATGCGCGTTACCAACCAGCAACTCAGCATGAGCATGCTCAGCACGCTGCGAGCATCGAACAGCAAGACCGCCGACCTCATGAGCAAGATGGCCTCGGGCCAACGCGTGCAGCGCGCCTCGGATGATCCGATTGCTGCTGTGCGCCTTCTGATGCTCGAACGCGATACATCGGTGCTCACACGCTTTCAGAAGAACATCGACACGCTGTCGGTGCGCCTGCAGAAGAACGAAGCGCATCTGGACGGCATGCTCGACACCGTGATGTCAGCGCACGACTCGCTGCTGGCCGCCGCCGATGGCAGCCACAGCGCCGCAGACCTGAACGCCATGGCCGGCCCGCTGCGCACCTTGCTCGACAACCTGAAGCAAGCCGCCAACGCCAAGGATGGCGACGGCAACTACCTGTTCTCCGGCACGCAGACCGACACCGCACCCATCGCCTACGACCCGACCGCACCGGCCGGCAGCCGCTACGCCTTTGCCGGCAACAGCGAGCAGCAGGACGTGGTGATCGGCCACGGCGTGACGCAAACCGCCAACGTGACGGTCGACCACCTGGCCGACGTGCTCAACAAGCTGGAGTTGGCCGTGGAGGCCATGGAAGATCCGGCGGTGGACCCGAATGATCCTGCTGTGCGCGACCTCCTGACCGCCGGCATCGACTCGCTCAAGAACAACGGCATCAACGTGCTGAGCGCAAAGGTCTCTCACCTGGGCGGCGCGCAAAACACGCTGACCCTGATGAACGACAACCACGCCGCACAGCTCATCGCCAACGGCCAGGCAACCAGCCTGGTGGGCGAGCTCGATTTCGCCGATGCGATCGACCAGCTCAACAACTACATGACGGCGATGAAGGGTACGTATGAGATTTACGGCCGCATGAAGAAGATGTCGCTGTTCGACGCTATCTGAGGCCGCGCTCATGGAGATGCGACGCACAGCACCGGTTGGTGGCTTGCCCGGCAGCCAGCCGGTCTCCCGGCATGAACAGAGCGCCGCCGCGGCGCAGGCCCGACGTGGCGCAGCCGCAGAGGTTGCGCAAGCCGCCGCTGCAAAGCCGGCCGTTACGCAGCAGCCGGCACCCACGGTGGGTGCGGCGCGCGCGCCAGGCGCAACCGCCGTCTTCACGGCACGCCAGGCGCAACTCAATACCGATGTCACGGGCACCCAGCGTGCGCTCGCCTTTGTCGACACGGCGGCAGGGCAACTGCGCGGCCTCAAGCGAGAGCTGAGCGCCATGCTCGGCACCGGCACGCGCGGCAGCGACGCGGCGGCCCAGCGGATTGCCCGGTTCGACGCACTGTGGAGCCAACGCGCATCGTCGACCGGCGGCGTGCTCGACGCGCAACTGGGCGTGCATCCGTCAGCGGATGCCACGCGCACCTTCCGCGTTCGCGCGCTCGACACCGAGCAATGGCGCAGCAACGGTCCTGAAACGTTGACGTTTCACCCAATGGGCCTCGGCAAGCAGGCCGCGTCGATCACGTTCGACAGCACGCCGCTTGAGCCGGCCGCGTTCGCCAAGCGGCTCGACCGCGCATTGGCGGCCACCGGTGTGCGTGCGTCGCTGGCGTCGGATGGGCAGGTGGATTTCACGGTGGCGGAATCCCGCTGGCCAACCGTACGCGACCAACTGATGATGCAGGGTGGCGGCAAGCGATTCCCAGGAGGCAGGCCAAGCCGTGCGCACGCAGACGCCGCACCCGAAGCTATTGAGCCGGCCCGCTGGCAAGTGCAGGACCGGACTGCGCAACGCGCCACGCTGCGCGATGTCGTGCGCGCGCTCGATGGCCTGGCTCAGGCCGATCGGACACTGCGCACCCACCTGGATGCGGCAAGCGGCCGCCTGCATCGTGGGTTGGGCGAAGCGGCGGGTCCGCAAGCCATCCGCGCCACGCGCTCGGTGGCCGATACGCTGGGCGGGTCGCAGGATTTCAACGTGCTGTCGACCGTGACCGCAACACTGTCGGGCCTGAGCCGTGCCCGTGTCGAGACGCTGCTCAAGCTCTAAAAGCAGCGGCAGCGCGGATTCTGCTGAATCATCAAGAATCTGTTGAACATTGTTCTGCATCGCCAGCGAATCGGCGAGTCTGAGGGGAAGATCCACGCCTTAACAAGGAGCCCTCAACCGATGACGCAATCCCCTCGCTTCCCTCACCTGCGGTTGACCCCCGGCACGCAGATCTTCCTCGCCCTGGTGTTGGGCATTGCCGCCGGCCACTTCATCGGCGAGCCCGCCAAGGTGCTGCAACCGCTGGGCGACATCTTCATGTCGTTGATCCGGATGTGCGTGATTCCGGTCGTGTTCGTGTCGCTGGTGTGCGGCATCACCTCGCTCTCTGACTTGGCCGCGATGCGCCGGATCGCGTGGAAGTCGATCGCCATCTATGCGCTGCTGATGTCCACCACGGCCGTGCTGGCGATGAGCGTTGCCGGGCTGTTCGAGATCGGCAAGGGCTTCGACCTGCCACTCACCGTCGATGCGTCCATGCTGGTCGAGCCGACCAGCCTGAAAGCCGCGTTGATGTCGGCCATTCCTTCCAACCCGTTCAAGTCGTTTGCTGACGGCGCATTGCTGCCGACCATCGTGTTCGCCATCTTCTTCGGCCTGGCGATCAACCTGTCGGGCGAGCGTGGTGAGCCCGTGCGCAGCTTCTTCGAAAGCCTGTCGGCGGTCGTGTTCAAGCTGATCGGCATGGTGCTCAAGCTTGCGCCGGCGGGTGTGTTCGGACTGATGGCGTATGTGACGGCCGACCACGGTTTCTCCGCATTGGGCCATCTCGGTTCGCTGGTGGCGGTCAACTATGGGGTGCTGGCGGTCGTGATGATCGTCATGTGCAGCGTGTTGCTCGGCGCCTTCGGTCTCAACCCGCTGCCGTTCCTGCGCAAGATGTTGCCGGTGCAGTTGTTTGCGTACTCGTCGGCCAGCAGTGCGGCCACGCTCCCGCTCAACATGGAAACCTGCCAGACGCGTCTGGGCGTCGACGGCCGCATCGCGAGCTTCGTGCTGCCGCTCGGTTCCACCATCAACATGGCGGGCCTGGCGAGCTATCTGGGCACGGTGGCCATCTTCGCCAGCAACGCCTACGGGGTTGAGCTGACGACCGGGCAGATGGTGATGGTGGTCGTCACCACCACGCTCGCCTCGATCGGCGCCGCCGGCATTCCCGGTGCGGGCCTGGTGGTGATGAGCCTGGTGCTGGCATCGGTCGGGCTGCCGCTGGAGGTGATTGCCGTCATCGCTGCGGTAGACCGGCTGATTGACATGTGCTGCACGTCGGCCAACGTGACGGGCGATACGGTGACTGCGGTGGTCGTTGCGCGGGCGGAAGGCGCGTTGGATATGGAGCAGTACAACCGCGCTTGAGCAAAGTCCCCGCTAACGAGAAAGCGCACGGCAAAAACGTGCGCTTTTTTTCGTCCTAAGGATGGTGTTCAGAACTCGATTTGCCGCACTGACCCATCAACATAGAGCCGATGCGGTGCAAGCGGCGCGGCATCTGGCTCGAATGCAGCGCGACGCGTCATCCATAGGTTGCCCAGGGCGAGCAGCGTATGCAATTGCTGCGTGTTCTTCATCAGGCCGCGATAGCGCACTTCTGTCGCGCAAGCGCGCGCCTCAGCCGATGTCCAGCACGCGCCCACCCGTCGCGGGCGCGGCGGCTTCTATCGTGGCCAGGCCGAACACCGACACCAGAGCGTCGAGCCGGGCCTGATTGGCGAGCCAGCGCTCCCCGCTTTGACCATTCCAGTCACTCACCTGATCAGCACTTTGCTTTGCCATGTCATCTCCTTGACTCGACGATCCGTCCTTCATCGCGTCGACTACGCCAACCTTTTCGAAGGCGACGACGCAACGGGAGAAGGGAATCTATGCTCTCAAACCACCATCGACTGCTGGGCGAGGATGCCCGCCATCGCGCCCTGCGAGGATGCCTGGGTGACCGATGACAAGAAGGGCGTGGCGAGGTCGCCGGCGGCGTAGATGCCGGGCATGCTGGTTTGGCGGCGCTCGTCAACCTTGAGGACGATACCGGTGGGCGTATCGACCGTGGCGAGGCCCAGTGATTCATGCAGGCTTGCGGACGGCTTGTTGCGCGGATGGGCGAACAGGACGTCGACCGCGACGTCGCGACCGGTATCGAGATTGACGGTGTTGATATGGCCCTTCTGGTGGGCGATCTCCACGATCCGGCCATCGACGAGAGGGATGTTGCGGCGCGCCAGATCGGCCTGAATATCGGGCGCAATGTCATGCCCATCGGCGAAGACAGTCAACTTGTCAGTCCAATCGCGGAACAGCTTGGCAGACTGGTACGACTGCGGGCTGGACCAGACGAGGCCCCAATGCTGGCCGGCGACTTCAAAGCCGTCGCAATAGGGGCAGGGCACGATGGACGTGCCCCAGCTTTCGGCAAAGCCCGGCACATCAGGCATCTGGTCAGCGAGGCCATAGCTCAGGATCACGCGGCGCGCCCTCAGGCTTTCGCGATCGTCAGTGACGACGCAGAAATCGTCGATGGCGCCAGACACGCTTTCGGCACGGGCATTGATCAGCCTGATCGTTGGATAGCGCGCTAGCTGCTGCCGCGCTTCGGCCAGGATGTCCAGCGGCGGCTTGTGATCGTGGCCCAGCAGGCCATGCGAGTGGCCGGCAAAGCGGTTGCGCGGCCGGCCGGTATCGAGAACGGTGACCTTGCGGCGGGCACGGCCGAGCTGCAGGGCAGCGGCGAGGCCGGCAAAGCTGCCGCCGATGATGATGACGTCATTCATGGTGATGGGCTCCGTGTTGTGGATGAGGGGTGGGCCGGGGAAACCTGATCTGCACAACCGGTTGAAACCTGCCCTTGGCTTGCACATTGCGATACTGAGTGGTATCGTATTAAGCAATTTCAATACTGTCAAGTACCGTAATTGTCGTGAGCGAAAACAACCAAAGCCGGCGCGGCCGGCCCGCCAACGAAGCGCTTCGCCAAACGATCGTCGACGCCGCCTGCGAACTCTTTGTGGAGTTGGGTTTTCAAGCGACGACCATGGACAAGGTCGCGCAGCGGGCGAAGATATCCAAGCTGAGCATCTATCGGCACTTCGAGAACAAGGAGGCGCTGTTCAGCGCGGCCATGGTGGCCCGCTGCGATCAATTTGCACCGCAGGCCCTTTCTGAAGGCGTTGACGGTTCGGCCGAAGATCAGCTCATGGCGGTGGGATCATCCCTGCTTCGCACGCTGTTGAGCCCGGACGTGCGCAGTGTCGAAGCGATGGTTTTGGCCGACAAGACGAATCAAAAGTCGTTAAGCAAGCTTCATTACGAAGCCGGGCCAGCCCATGTCATCGCCCAAATCGAGGCCGTGTTGCGTCAGTTGCACGCGAAAGCGATGCTGAACGTACCCGATGCGCTCCGGTCCGCCCGCTTGTTCGCCGCGCTTTTCAAAGGATCCGATCTCCTGCTTATTGCACGCTTCGATGAGGCGAAAGCAGAGGACGACAACGAAATTGAATCCTATTGCCGGTCGGCCGTCGCCATGTTCATCGCCGCGCACAGTGGCATTTAAAGGTGCGCTATCGCGGTCGATGAAGAACAAGTAGCGGTTGCACACGCTGTTCGCTCTGAGCAATCTGTGGATGACGCGCGAACGACTGATGCGCGAGGCCACTGCATGAGCGCAAAGCTGCCCGCGCGGGCAGGCAATCGGCGCCTTCTTTATGCCACGTCGTGCTGCATTCGAGCCAGGTGCCGCGCCGCTTGCACCGCATCGGCTCTATGTTGATGGCTCAGTGCGGCAAAACGCGTTCTGAACACCATCCCTAAGCGCCTGATTCCGTGCAAGCGGTTGTATCCCCTCTGTCGATTCTTGCTGCCGTGAAGGCGCATGATGAGGCGTTGTCTAGCTCCATTGTTACGAGCGTCAAGTCGTCGGGTCGTTGACCCTGGCTTTCGCAGGGCGGCCGTCCGCAAGGACGAAAGAGAATGCCCGCTGACCGAAAGGAAAACGGGCATTTTATTGAGAACAGAAGCTCAAGGCCTCATCAGGGCGCGATATGGATCACCCCAACGTCCCCACGATACTCACCTCCTTATTCTCCGGAATCTCGTTGTACGACAGCACCGCCAGCCCTGGCGCAAACAGCTTGGCGTAGCGCGCCAGCATCGGCCGCACGCGCGGCACCACCATCAGCACGGGCGTGGCGCCCATCTGCTTCATCTGCTCGGCCACGGCGGGCATGTGCGTCTGCAGTTGCGAGAGCACGTTCGGCTCCACCGGGAAGTTGTCCAGCGGCGCGCGCGTGCCGGATTGCTCCGCACGGCTGAGTGCGCCCAGCAGGATGTTCTCCAGCTCCACCGTCAGGCTGAAGCCCTTCAGTGCGGCCTGCGGATTGCCCAACGCCGAGACGATCTGACGGCGCAGCGCGCAACGTACCTCGGCCACGAGCAGCAGCGGGTCCTTGGTGGTCTCGGCCGCTTCCACCAGCGTGGAAGCCACGGTTTCGATGTCCTTGATCGACACGTTCTCGGCCAGCAGCGTACGGAACACCTTGCGCAACTGGCTGTGCGTGAGGCACTTGCCCAGCGCATCGGCCAGCACGGGGGCAATGCTTGTCAGGCGATCGATGATGGCCGTGACGTTGTCGTAGCTGAACAGCTCCGGCAGGGTTTCGCGCACGAGCTTGGCGGCATGCGTGGCGATGACGGTGGCGCAGTCGACCACTTGGTAGCCGAGCCCCAGTGCGTGGGCTTTCTGTTCGGGTTCGATCCACGTGATGGGCATGCCGTAGGCCGGGTCGACACCGGGCGTGCCATCCAGCTCGCCGTAGACGGTGGGCGACGGAATGGCCATCAGCTTGCCCGGCTGCACCTGGGCCTGGGCCAGCGCAGTGCCGTTGAGCATGATGGCGTAGCCGGCGGGCGGCAGGCTCATATCGTCGCGCGCGCCAATGGGCGGCAGCAGAAAGCCGAGCGATTCCGACAGGCTCTGGCGCGTGCCTTGCAGGCGGCGCACGAGCGGTGCGCCCTGTGCGCGGTCCACCATCTGCACCAGCTTGTAGCCGAGCGACACCGACAGCGCGTCGACGTACGGCAGGCTGCTCCAGTCGAGCGCCTCTTCGCGCGGGGCGGCCAGCGTGGCTTCCACGGCGCGGGCGGTTTCCTCCGCGCTGGCGGCTTCGGCGGGCGATGGCCGTTGCGCCATGCGCCAGCCGACATAGCCCAACACGGCTGCAAAGCACAGGAACACCAGCGTCGGCATGCCCGGGATCAGGCCCAGCGCGGCCATCAGCGCGGCGGCACTGAACAGCACCACGGGTGATGCCAGCAACTGCTGGCCAACCTGTTCTTCAAAGTCGCGCGAGTCGTTGATCCGCGTGACGATCACGGCAGCGGCGGCCGACAGCAGCAGCGCCGGAATCTGCGCGACCAGGCCGTCACCGATGGCCAGCAGCGCGTACTTGTGGAAGGCCTCGCCCGTGGGCAGGCCGTGCATCATCACGCCGATCACCACACCGCCGATCAGGTTGATGATCAGCACCAGGATGCCGGCAATCGCATCGCCACGAACGAACTTCGATGCACCGTCCATGGCGCCGTAGAAGTCGGCCTCGGTGGTGACCTCCTTGCGGCGCTGCTGGGCTTGTTCTTGTGTGATGACGCCGGCGTTCAGGTCCGCATCGATGGCCATCTGCTTGCCGGGCAACGCATCCAGCGTAAAGCGCGCCGACACTTCCGAGATCCGCTCCGCGCCCTTGGTGACCACCACGAAGTTGATGATCATCAGGATGACGAACACCACCAGGCCGACCACGAAGTTGCTGCCGATCACCACGTTGGCGAACGACTCGATCACCTGACCGGCCGCACTCCCGCCGGTATGGCCGTTGAGCAGCACCACGCGCGTGGAAGCGACGTTCAGCGTCAGCCGCATCAGCGTGGCGGCCAGGATGATGGTCGGGAAGGCCGAGAAATCCAGCGGCCGCTTGACCGTCACCGCCACCATCACCACGACGATGGACAGCACGATGTTGAACGTGAACATCATGTCCAGCGCCATGGGCGGCAATGGCAGGATCACCATCGCCAGGATGGCGAACAGGGCGAGCGGCGCGGCAAACTTCGCGCGCTTGAGCATGGCTATCAAGTTCATGGGGATGGAGCCTTTTGTAGATGTTCGGGAATATCGAAACCGGTGGGCAGTGACGGCGCGACACCGCGGCCGCCATTGCGGAATGCCTTGATCTGCAGCACATAGGACAGCACCTGCGCCACCGCGCGATACAGCGCGGCCGGAATCTGCTGGTTGACCTGGCTGGTGTGATAAATGGCGCGGGCAAGGGGCGGCAGCACCAGCACTTCCACGCCGTGTTCCTTCGCCAGATCGCGGATGAACAGCGCCACCTCGTCGATGCCCTTGGCCACCACATACGGCGCTTGCGCACGCGATTCGTCGTACTTGAGCGCGACGGCGTAGTGGGTCGGGTTCATGACCACCACGTCGGCCGTCGGCACGGTTTTGCGCATGCCCTGGCGTGCCATCTGGCGCTGGATCTGGCGGATGCGGCTCTTGACCTCAGGCTTGCCCTCGGACTGCTTCATCTCGTCCTTGATGTCGCGCTTGCTCATGCGCTGTTCGCGCATGAACGTCATCCATTGGATGGGCACGTCGATCAGCGCAAACACGGCAATCACGGCAGCCAGCGTGAGCGCGGAGGTGAGGAACAGATCCGCCCCGCCGGCCAGTGCATCGATGAGCGGTGCGCCTTGCAGGCGGATGAAACCATTCAGGTTGGCGCGGCAGACGACGAAGAGCGTCACCATCAACGTGATGGCCTTGAGCACCGTCGTGCCGAACTGCACGTAATGCTTGGCCGAGACCAGCCGCTTGAGCCCGGCGATCGGGTTCAGCTTGCTGAACTTCGGCATGAAATTCTTGCGGCTCATCACCCAACCGCCCGGCACCAGCGACGCGATGATGATGCCCGCAGGCACTGCAGCCAGCGGCGCCAGCATCTTGCCAATCAGCAGCAGGGTGGCCGGAAACAGCATCCCCCCGGCATTGCCGAGCGCACCGTCGCCATGCAGGTCAGCAAACGACAGTGCAAAGATGCGCTTGAGATCCACCAGCCAGCCGGGTGCGAGCACGACGATCAACTTGAGCGCCACCAGAATCCCCACGGCCGTGCCGATGTCGCGCGAGCGCGCAACCTGGCCTTCCTGCTTGGCTTTGCGGAGCTTCTGCGGGGTGGCCTTTTCGTTCTTGTCGCCGTTGTTGGACTGCTGGCTCATGGATGAGCTTCCTTGGCCAACAGGGCGAGTGCGTCAGGCATGGCAGACACGTCGAACGCACAGGGCACGGTGAACACGATCAATCGCCTCCTCGGGTGAGTTGCGGCCATTGTCGGCAAGTCGTTGCGAGGTGTTGAGAAGGTTGAACAGACCTTGAACGGTCCGCGCACCCCCGGCGCTGAGGTTCCGAACCCCGTGTGTGGCGTTCCGAACACCGGATTCGATACTTTTTGGTCCGATGCCGGACCTCTCCCCCTCCGGCGATGCTGAAAAAAGCATCAACGCCGGACCTTTGAGGTCCGCGGTCGGACCTATGGAGGTCCGCGTGTGCTGCTTTTTTCAGCATCGTTGCTGTTTTTTTCAGCAGCGGCGGATCTTGGAGGTCCAACGTCGGACCTCTCTAGGTCCGGATTCGGAACTTTTAGTGAGGAAGTCGGGGCTTTGAGGTGCGCTGTCGGACCTCTGAGGTCCGCGCGGGAGGTGTCGTGGTGTGCACACCAGCCGTGCCGGGCTCGTCACATCTTGGCGGGTGCGGGCGGCAGGGCCAGTTGGTCATACACCTCCAGCACGTGTTCCACCATGCGGCCGTAGTGGTCGGGCAGGGAGGGCAGCAGCAGTGTCAGCAGCAACAGCCCGAACATCGTCGTCACCGAGAAGCCCAGCGCGAACAGGTTCAGCGCCGGTGCCGCGCGGTTCAGCAGGCCAAGACCGACTTGCACGACCAGCGTGGCAAACATCACCGGCAAGGCCAGCGCCACGGCGGCCGAGAAGATCCAGCCCACCGCAAACGCCAGGTGCTTGAGCGCCGCCAGGTCAAACGCAAAGCTGCCCACCGGCCACACCGTAAAGCTGCGCGCCAGCACGTGCGTGAGGATCAGGTGCCCATCCACCGCAAAGAACAGCAGGATGAACACCACATACATCACGCTGGTGAGCACGTCGGCCATCTGGCCGTTCATCGGGTCGTTGATCTGCGCCATCGACAGGCCCATCTGCGACGAGGCAATGGCACCGAAGATCTGCAGCGCAGACAGCACGAGGTGGAACATGAAGCCGAGCAGCCCGCCGATCAGTACCTGCTCGGCCATGGCAGCCACGCCTTGCAGCGAGATCGGATCAATGGCCGGTGGCGCCGGTATGCCGGGCTGCACGACGAGTGCAAGGATGAGCGCGATCAGCAGGCGAATGCGTACTGGCACCATCACTTCACCCAGAATCGGCGCAGCGGCCAACGCGGCGGCAATCCGGCAGAACGGCCAGACGATCGCGTTGGCAAGCGGCAGAAGCTGGGTGAGAACGTCTTCCATGCGAGCGCGATCAGCCGGCCAGTTGTGCGGCGCGGCCAAAGATCTCAACGGTGTAGTGCATCACACGGTCGGCCACCCACGGGCCGGCCAGCGCGAGCGCGATGAGCGTGGTGACCAGACGCGGCAGAAAGCTCATCGTCTGCTCGTTGATCTGCGTGGCGGCCTGAAAGATGGCGACCAGCACCCCCGTGATCAGCCCCGGCGTAATGAGCACGAGGATGATGACGAGCACGAGGCGCAGCGCGTCAATGGCAAGGCTGGCGGCGAGGTCGGGGGTCAGCATCAGAAGGCCTTCACACTGGTGATGAGCGTATTCACCGTCAGCGACCAACCATCCACCAGCACGAACAGCAGCAGCTTGAGCGGCAGCGAGATGACCAGCGGCGACAGCATCATCATCCCCATCGCCATGAGCACGGAGGCGACGATGATGTCGATGATCAGGAACGGGATGAACAGCATCGCGCCCACCTGGAACGCCGTCTTCAGCTCGCTGAGCACGAAGGCGGACAGCTTGACCAGGAAGGGTTGGTCTTCGGGCTTGGCGATCTGTTCGGTGCCCGAGAGTTTGGCCATCTGCGAGAGCGTGGCTTTGTTGGTTTGGGCGAGCATGAAGCGCGACAGCGGTTCTTCCGCAGTCTTCAGTGCGACCTGCATGCTGACCTTGCCTTGGTCATAAGGCACGAACGCCTTCTGCCAGATCTCCTCGCCAATCGGGCGCATCGTCAGCATCGTGAGCACCAGCGCGACGCCGGTGACGATGCGTGCGGGCAGCCCCTGCTGCAGGCCCAGCGCCTGTTTCAGCAGCGACAGCACGACCACGTAGCGCAGAAAGCTCGTCATCGTCATCAGCAGCGCGGGCAGCAACCCGAGCAGCGTCATCAGCACGAGGATCTGCGTCTTGACGGTGAAGCCTTCACCCTTCGGGCCGCTGGAGGCGAGCGTCAGCGTGTCGGCATGCGCGAGTGTGGGCACGGCCAGCGTGGCCAGCGCAAAGCCGGCAAACACGACGAGCCACGTGCCGAGGCGGACGAGGAGGGCGCGGTGTTTCATGACGTGAGCGAGCTCAGGTCGTCCAGTTCAATGATGCGCAGGCCGTAGTGCTCGCCCGAGACCACGACTTCCGCCGTGCCGATGGCGGTGCCGTTGACTTTGATGACGAGCGGCTCGCCGGCCAGGCGGTTGAGTTCTACCGTGGAGCCGGCTTCGTACGACAGCAGATCGGCCAGCGGCACGGTGGCTTCGCCCACTTCCAGCGTCAGGCGCACGGGGATGCGGCGCAGCATGCGCATCGGGTCACGCGGGGCGGCAGCTTCGGCGGTGGCCTGAGGCTCGTCGCCCAGGTCCAGGTCGTCCAGCGCGGAGAGATCGATATCGTTGATGGCAGTCATGTCGTGTTACTCCACAAGTTCGAAAGAGGTGATCCACATGGCGCCCTGCTGCTCGGCCAGCGCGGCGCGGTAGAGGCGTACGTTGTCGACGAGCACGTCGGCGGTATCGGGCAGCCGGACGGGCAGCACGTCGCCGGGGCCCATGCGCAGCAGGTCTTCCAGTCGCATGTCCTTGGTCAGCATGCGCACCGACAGCGTGATGGGGATGCGCACATTGGCGGGCGTGCCGTCCGAGGTGGACGACGTCGGGCGCAGACGTTGCGCATCGAGGCGGGCAAACAGGTGCGCAAGCCACGCTTCGTTCAGTGCAAATTCCAGTTCGCCGCGCAAGTGGCGGGTGCGGTCTTCAATGGTGATGCGCAGTGTGCGAGCCGTGGGCGATGGCAGCGCGTCGGCCATGGGCGGAAAGGCTTGGGTCTGCTCGCCGATCACCGCTGCGGCGAAGGCGCTGAGCACCGTGGCGTCCAACTGGGCGGCAAAGCGGCGTTCCGTGCCGGTTTCCGGACCGGGCGCAGCCAGCGTGGCTTCATCGAGCGGCGTGTTGTAGTGGCAAGCCAGCAGCGCCAGCAGCAGCGTGCGATTGCAGCGCACGGCAATCTGGCCGTGCTCCGATGCGTAAGTGCGCCAACCGGCGGCGTCCCGCGGGCGGATGGCCGCAATGGCGATGTGGGAGGTGACGAAGTTCGTGCCACGGCGCAGGTTGAAGCGTTCGTGGAAGGTGTGATCAATTCTGCGCTTGATGTCTTGCAGAACTTCGTCGAGCAAGTGGTACGGACGGCCCAGCGTGCACGGATCGAGCACCACTGGGGCGGCGGCTCGGGCGTTACGGGAAGGAGTGGAAAGTGCCGACACGTTCGTGGTTCCGTTTGAAGAGTTGGCGCCATTGTCGGCAGCGGGCGCCACATCACGGAGAAGGTTGTACAAACCTTGAACGCATAAAAAAGCCGGCCCGCTTGTGGCGGACCGGCCAGTCAATCTCAATCTAGAGCGGAATCGCTTACTGGATGAGCGACAGCACCATCTGGTTCATGGAGCTGGTTTGCTTGAGCATGGCCATGCCGGCTTGCATCAGCACTTGCTGCGAGCTCATCTTGGCGCTTTCCGTGGCCATGTCGGCGTCCATGATGCGGCCTTCAGCGTCGGCCGTGTTCATCGACATGTTGCCCAGGTTGTTGTAGACGTGGCCGAGGCGGTTTTCGCCCGCACCGATGGCCGAGCGCATCGTGCCGACGGAAGCCAGCGCCGATTCGAGCTTGGTGATCGTGGCGTTGGCGCCGGTCGTCAGTTCGTCGCCGGTGGCGGTGGTGCCGTCGAACGTCTTGGCGGCCGCCTTCAGATCGGTGTGAACCTTGCCGAGTTCGGTCGCCACGTTGAAGGTCATCGTCTCGCTGGCGGACGCACCGATCTGGAACGTCACGGCTGCAGCCAGCTTGCTGCCGGTTTCGCCGATCAGCTTGGCACCACCATACGACGTGTTGGTCATGATGTTGGCGAGTTCCTTGCCCAGTGCGTCGTACTCAGCCTGCATGGCCTTCTTGTCTTCGTCGTTGGACGAACCGTCGGCGGCTTGGGTCGCCAGATCCTTCATGCGGTACAGCACGTTGGTGACTTCGTTGAACGCGCCGTCGGCCGTTTGCAGCATCGACGAAGCGTTTTGCGTGTTCTGCATGGCCACGCCCATGCCGCGCGTTTGCGCTTGCAGGCGCACGGCGATCTGCAGGCCAGCGGCATCGTCCTTGGCGGAGTTGATGCGCATGCCGGTACCCAGGCGGGTCATGGTGGTGTTCAGGTTGGCACGGTTGTTACCGATGGCCTTCTGGATGTTCATCGCAGCGGCGTTGGTGTGCAGGCTCAGCATGGTACGGCTCCTTGAATCTAGGTTGGGGGGTATCTGCTGCCGCCTGCTCATCAGACGGCCACGTCTTACCAAGACGACGGGGCGGGCGTGGGTGTTAAGGCGATGTGTGAGATTTCTTCTTCGCGCGCACCAACGAAAAACCGGCCCGCTTTTGGCGGACCGGTTTGTGTTCCAACACTCAGGGGAAGAGCGCTTACTGGATCAGCGACAGCACCATCTGGTTCATGCTGCTGGTTTGCTTGAGCATGGCCATGCCGGCTTGCATCAGCACTTGCTGCGAGCTCATCTTGGCCGATTCGGTGGCCATGTCGGCGTCCATGATGCGGCCTTCAGCGTCGGCCGTGTTCATCGACATGTTGCCCAGGTTGTTGTAGACGTGGCCGAGGCGGTTTTCACCCGCACCGATGGCCGAGCGCATCGTGCCGACAGCGGCCAGTGCGGTTTCGAGCTTGCCGATCATGTCGTTGGCGGAGTCGAGGTCGTCGCCGGTGTCGCCGCCGAACGTCTTGGAGGCCGCTTCCAGGGCGTCCTGAACTGCTTCGAGTTGGTCCGACACGTCGAAGCTCATCGTTTCGCTGGCGGAGGCACCGATCTGGAACTTGATTTCCGCGTTCAGCTTGCCGTTGGTTTCGTCGAGCAGCTTGGCGCCACCGTACGACGTGTTGCTCATGATGTTGGCGAGTTCCAAGCCCAGGGCATCGTACTCAGCCTGCATGGCCTTCTTGTCTTCAGCGTTGGACGAACCATCAGCGGCTTGGGTCGCCAGATCCTTCATGCGGTACAGCACGTTGGTGACTTCGTTGAACGCGCCGTCGGCCGTTTGCAGCATCGACGAAGCGTTTTGCGTGTTCTGCATGGCCACGCCCATGCCGCGCGTTTGCGCTTGCAGGCGCACGGCGATCTGCAGGCCAGCGGCATCGTCCTTGGCGGAGTTGATGCGCATGCCAGTACCCAGGCGGGTCATGGTGGTGTTCAGGTTGGCACGGTTGTTACCGATGGCCTTCTGGATGTTCATCGCAGCGGCGTTGGTGTGCAGGCTCAGCATGGTACGGCTCCTTCAATCTAGGTTGGGGGGTATCTGCTGCCGCCTGCTCATCAGACGGCCACGTCTTACCAAGACGTCAGGCAACGGGCCCGCGTTAAATCGAATCGAACAACGGCATCCCAACGGGCGCGCAAACGCTGGATTTACGGGGCAAGACTGCTACCATTGACACTATGTGACGATTAGCACGCCCCTTAAAAAACCGCCTCCGAGCACCCGCACCCATGTCGACGGCCACGCCCACCGATTCCGAGAAGAAGCGCATCGCTGTCCTGGAAGACAACCTTGCGCAAGCAGAAGCCGTCCGGCGCTGGCTCCAGAACGCGGGGTATGACGTCATCGTGGAGCACGACGGCCCCGCCTTCATGGCGCGCATCGACAAGGAAAAGGTCGACATGCTCGTGCTCGACTGGGACGTCCCCGGCATGACCGGCATCGAAGTCCTGCGCAATGTCCGGGCGCGCGTCCATTTCGAGATTCCCATCGTGTTGCTTACCCAGCATGACGACGAGCGGGACATCCTGCACGGGCTGGACAGCGGCGCGGACGATTTCCTCGTGAAGCCCGCCAGCGAACGCATGCTGCTTGCGCGCGTGATGGCGCAACTGCGCAAGTACTATCCCGACGCGCAAAAGAAACGGCAGGTCGAGTTTGATGGCTATGTGCTCGATGAAGCCGCGCGCGTGGTGACACTGCCGGACGGGAAGCAGCAGGAACTGCCCGAGCGCGAATTCGCCATCGGCCTCTATCTGTTTAGCCACGCAGGCCGCGTGGTCAGCCGCGATGCGCTGCTCAAGCATGTCTGGGGCGAGGTCGACGAGGCGCAGGTTGGAACGCTGGCAACCTACATGACGCGGGTTCGCAATGCGCTTCGCCTGCGCGAGCATGGGCTCAGGATTTCGAGCGTCTACCGACGCGGCTATCGCCTTGAGCGTTTGGCTGACGCGGCCGATAGCGATCTCGACTGACGCGCTGTAGCGCTCTCCTGCTCCTAATGCGTGCACTGATTCGTCGCCTGATCTCGCTTGGCCCCTGGCGGGGTCTGTTCGTCATCGTGATGCTGGTGCTGGCGGCGTTCAGCGGACATCCGGGCAGCGGCGTGGTGTCGGGGGCGCTGGACCGCGTGTTGTTCGATGCGATGGCGCAGGTGGTTGCGCATCGATCCACCGGGCAGGTGGTCGTCGTCAACATTGACGAAGCGACGGTGGCAGAGGTCGACCCGCAGCGCCTGGCGGGGTACTCGGCGCAATTGCTGGGTGCGCTTGGCATGGCCCGCAGTGTCGTGCTGGATCTGCCGCTGTTGCCGGGGCTGGACTATTCGAGCCTGCAGGCTGGTATGCAGGCGTATCCGCGCGTCGTGCTCGTCGCACCCAGCGCAGCGGAAGACGCCACCGGCCGTTCAACCCTGCTGCTGCCGGCGGCATTGAGCGGGCTGGCGGCGGCACGCAGCCAGCGCATCGTCACGATGGGCCACTACGGCGTGGTGACGGGGTTCGTACCATATCGCCGATCGGCGGGCACCCGGTATACACACGTTGCACTGGATGCGCTGCGCGTGGGCGGCATCGAGCCCAGGTGGCCCGTAGACCGCTTCATGCAGCCGTACGCGCAGTCCATCAGCGATGAGCGTACGCAGGCCGTGATGACGATGCTGCCAACGTCGATGGCCTTGCCGCAATATTCCTACATTGATGTGCTGCACCAGCGTGTGCCCAAGGACGCGTTTGCGGGCAAGGTGGTCTTTGTCGGCCACACGGCGTGGCGCGGCGAGGGGATGTTCCAGATCTCGTCACTCAATTCTCTTGAGGTGACGCGTGCGCAGCTCGATGCGCTGACAACCGATGCCGTCGCCTCCGGCAACATCGCTCGCGCGGCATCGTCTGCCGTCGAGGTGCCGGTGTATCTGGCCCTGGCGTTCGGCCTCGTGCTGATCTGCGTGCTGGTGCCTGGGCGCGCGGTGCACGCAGCCGCGCTCGGCTGGGGCGTGCTGATTTTTGCGGTGCCGCTGGTCTTGCTGGCGTTCCACATCTGGCTGCCGCTCGGGTTGCTGCCGGTGGTCTGTTTGCTGATCTACGGCTTCTTTGCGTGGGAGCGGCATGCGCGCATGCTCTCGATGCTGCGCGGTGAGCTGTCCGAATGGCGTGCCATTGCTGCGTCGATCCGGCCGCTGGAGCCTGCCGCCGATGCCGCTGTGGAACCCGCTGGTGAGTTGAGCAGCATCAAGGCGACGCTGCAGCAGGTGCGCGGCTGGCAGAAGCTGTATGTCGACATGATCAACCAGCTGCCGTATCCGGTGTTCCTCGCGATGGACGGCCGCGTTGCCGTCTGGAATGCCAAGGCCGCCGCGTTGATGGAAACCGGTGCGCAGGGCGACCACGATGCCCCGGCACTTGCGCAGGTCGAACAGCTCGTTGCGGAAAGCGTGCAACAAGGCGGTGACACCAGCCGCGAAATCGACTGGGGTGGCCGCGCCCACATGCTGATGTGCGAGCCACTGTCGCGCGATGGCGAAGGCACCGACAGGCTCGCCCAGGCCTCGCATCTGGTCTGCCTGATCGACATCACGGAGGTCAAGGACCTCGTCTCGCACGACAAGCGCATGCTGCGCCACATCGCGCACGATCTGCGCAGCCCGCTGACCGCCATCCTCTCGTTGATCGACCGTCGTGGCGCGGCCCATGGCGACGATTTGGCCGCCGTCTCGGACCGTGCCTTCCTCAACGACCTGCGCCAGCAAGCCTCCTATTCGCTGCGCATCGCCAAGGATTTCATGCAGCTGAGCCGCGCTGAACGGCTCGATCGTGCCGAGTTCGAGCCCGTGGCGTTGAGCGAAGTGGCCGAAGAAGCGGTCGACCAGAGCTGGCTTGCGGCCGAGCAGAAGGGCATCGTCTTGCGCGAGCCCGTGTTCCGGGTGGAAGACACCATCGTCAGCGGCAACGCCGACATGCTCATGCGCGCGGTGGTCAATGTGGTGGACAACGCGATCAAGTATTCGCCATCGGGCACCACGGTGGCGCTTAGCGTCGATGCCGGCGCCGATGGCACGCTGGTGCTGAGCGTCACCGACGAGGGGATCGGCATGAATGACGAAACCGTACGGCGCCTGTTCGAGCCGTTCTTCCAGGCCGAGCGCAAGCCTGACGGCACTGGGGGCGTCGGGCTCGGGTTGCCGTTCGTCAAGGCGGTGATCGAGCGCCATGGCGGCGCGGTCGAGGTTCGCAGCGTGCCGGGGCGCGGCACCGTCTTTGCGCTGATCCTGCCACGCACAGTCAACCCCTGATTCGGTGCGGATTCACCGCTGATTCACCGCTGATTCGCCGTTTGGTCTGCCTGGGAGTATCGTGACAGGCATGCCGCTCGTCTCCCTCACGTTCGATGCCGATCTGACGCCGCTTCTGCCGCGGGCTTTGCGTGGGCACGCCGTTGTCCGCGCCTGGGCGGAGGGCGTCACGTTCAAGCATGCGATCGAGGCGCTCGGGGTGCCGCACACGGAAGTGGGGCACGTGCTGGTGGACGGCAAAACCGTGGCGTTGGAGGCGATGTTGCCGGCAAGCGGCAACGTTGCCGTGTCGGGTGTGGAACCGACATGGCCGGCGACACCGCTGCATTTTCTGTGCGACGCCCACCTGGGTGCCACAGCGCGCCTGCTGCGCATGGCCGGTTTCGACACCACGTACGACAACAACTACGCCGACGCCGCCATCGAAGCGCTCGCCCTGACCGAAGATTGGATCGTGCTGTCGCGCGACCGTGAATTGCTCAAGCGGCGCGGCATCCGCCGTGGCGCATTCATCCGCACACAGCAGCCGCAAGCGCAGATGCGCGAGATCGTGGCGCGCTTTCGGCTGGGTGATGTGGCGCGGCCATTCTCGCGCTGCCTGGAGTGCAACGCACCGCTGCGCATGTTGAGCGTGGAAGAGGCTGCGGCCAGCGTGCCACCCCGCGTGCGGGAGCGGCAGCATTTGTTCAGTACCTGCGATGTCTGCCGACGCGTGTATTGGCCGGGCTCGCATTGGTCGCGCATGCGCTCGGCGCTGGACGACATGCTCGCGGTGGACGTCGACGAAGGCGGCGATACCAGCGCGGGCATCCTGCGCAGCGGTAGTGGCGGCGCGTGACTACCGTGCCGGGGTGTTGCTCAGGTCTTCGAGAAAGCGCTCCCGCCAGACGGTGAGATTCGCCACACGCAGCCGGTCCATCATGTGGGCGTAGCGCGCCTTGCGCTCTTCCAGCGGCATCGTCAACGCGCGGTTCAGCGCCTCGGCCATGCCGCGCGTGTCGTATGGGTTGACGATGAGCGCGGCATCGAGCTCACGCGCCGCGCCGGCAAAGCGCGAGAGTACTAACACGCCGGGGTCCTCCGGGTCTTGCGCGGCCACGTACTCTTTGGCGACGAGGTTCATGCCGTCGCGCAGCGGCGTCACATAGCCGATCTGTGAGCTGCGAAACAGCGCCATCAGCACGCGTCGTTCATATTGCTTGTTGATGTAGCGGATAGGCGCCCAGTCCAGCTCCGAGTGTTTGCCGTTGATGCGGCCCGATTCCGCTTCCAGCCGCTGGCGGATCTGCTGATAGCTCTGTACGTCCTGGCGCGAGGTCGGCGCGATCTGGATGAAGGTCACGTGCCGGCGGTGCTCCGGAAAATCGTCGAGCAATTGCTCGATAGCGCGGAAGCGTTCGGGCAGACCCTTGGAGTAGTCGAGCCGGTCCACGCTCATGATCAGCTTGGGCTGGCCGCCGGGCTCGGCGCGCAGGCCAGCGTGGCGCGCAAACGGGTTGCGTCGCGCTAGCGACGACACGGCCTGCTGCGCGATCTCATCCGGATGCACGCCGATGGGGTAGACCTCCGCGCGCAGCGTGTGGCCATAAGCGTGCACAGGGCCGTTCTGCTCTTTCTGCTCGATATAGCCCCGCGCCTCGCGCTCGATGTAGTCGTAGAAGGCCACGCGGTCGGTTTCGGTCTGAAAGCCGACCAGGTCGTACGCGCACAGCGCGCGCATCAGGTCTTCATGCGGCGGAATGGTCGTCAGGATTTCCGGCGACGGAAACGGAATGTGCAGGAAGAACCCGATGCGGTTGGTGAGACCCAACGCACGGCACTCCGCCGCAAACGGGATCAGGTGATAGTCGTGCACCCAGAGGATGTCGTCGGGCTGCACCAGCGCCTTGAGCTGATGGGCGAACTGCGCATTGACCCGCCGATAGCCGTGATACTCCTGCCGCTGATACCGCGATAAGTCCACCCGGTAATGAAAGATCGGCCATAGCGTGGCGTTGGCAAAGCCACGGTAGTAGTGGTCGTAATCCTTGCGGTTCAGGCCCACTGTGGCGTACGTGATGTTGCCCTTGCTGACGATGTGCGGCTCGTGCGAAACCGTGGGCGCGGTCTCGCCGCTCCAGCCGAACCAGATGCCGCCAGTCTCGCGCAGCGCGTCGAACACGCCCACCGCCAGGCCGCCGGCCGTGCCTTGGCCCTCTGTTACGGGCGCCACGCGGTTGGAGACAACGATGAGCCGGCTCATTGGGCACCCTCCGCGGCGGCACTGCCTGCAACGAGCCCGGCCAACCATGCGCGCAACGCCGCCGGGTCTCGCACGCGCCAGCGTGCCTGGCTCGGCCCCGAGCCCACTTTGATGGACCACCCACCCAGCGCGTTGACCGCGTAGAAGGCGCTCTCGTCTGTCAGGTCATCCCCGGCAAACAGCACCGCGCGGCCCGTGAAAGGCGGCTCCGTCATCAGCGTATGCACCACGTCGCCCTTGCTGGCACCGCGCGGTTTGAGTTCGACGACCATCTTGCCGGCCTGCAACCGAACATGGTCGGCATGGTGCCGCGCGAGGCGATCCGCCAGCGCGAGCACGGCGCTTTCGGCAGCGGGGGCATGGCGGTAATGCAGCGCGAAGGCGATGTCTTTGTTCTCGAGCACCACGCCGGGAAAAACCGCGGCCAACTGCGTGAACTCGGTATGCAGTTCACGTGCAAGTTCGGCCAGCGCATCGGGGTTGGTGTCAAGCCGCACGAAGCGGCCATCTGCGTAGCGCCGTTCCGCGCCATGCACACCGGCAATGACCAGCCCGGGCAGCGCGAGTTGCGATTCGAGGTCCTGCACCGTACGCCCGCTGATGATGGCCAGCGCGCCGCCGCTGGCGGCATGCAGACCGGCGAGCATCTCGCGCAGCGGCGCTGACACGTGGACGGCGTCGGGTTGCGGCGCGATGTCGACGAGCGTGCCGTCAAAGTCGAGCAGGAAAGCCGTTCGATTGAGATCGAGCGGGGGCAGGGGCGCCGCGCTGGCGGAAGACTGGGGTGCAGCGTGTTTGGTCAAACCGGTTCATGGGGATGTGCGTGATGCGTCGTTTCACGCAAGAACCGGGCCGGCCCCACTGCGTCTTGTCCGCGCCTTGCCATTTCGCCATTCGTGGCTAGCCTGGGGTGGGGCAGGGCTTGTAAAAACGGGGGCAGGGTGCAATTCCTTCACACCGCCCGCGCCGTGGGCGTCACAGCCATATCAAAGCGATGCGGCCAGACGCGTCCCTTGGTCGATGGCGCGCTTGGCATCGAGTTCGCGCGCCTCGTCTGCGCCGCCAATGACGTGTACCTTCGCGCCGCCCGCCTGCAGCGGCTCGACCAGCTCGCGCATTGGCTCCTGGCCGGCGCAGAGCACGATGGAATCGACCGGCAGCCATTCGGCGTCTTCGCGCTTGTCGCCATAGCTCACCAGCAGGCCTTCGTCGCCAATGCGCTCGTAGTTGACGCCGCCCACCATGCGCACGCCCATGTTTTTCAGGCTGGTGCGGTGGATCCAGCCGGTGGTCTTGCCCAGCCCCGCGCCCAGCTTGCCGGCGCGGCGCTGCAGCAGCGTGATGTCGCGTGCGGGCGCCTCGGGTTGCGGGCGGATGCCATCCACACCGCCGCGCACCTGCGTCGGGTCACCCACGCCCCATTCGGTCCGCCAGGTTTGCAAATCCAGCGTGGGCGAGTGGCCATCGAGCGCGAGGAACTCCGCCACGTCAAAGCCGATACCGCCCGCACCGACAATCGCCACGCGCTTGCCCACCGGCTTGCGGTGGCGCAGCACGTCGATATACGACAGCACGCTCGGATGCTCCTGCCCCGGAATCTTCGGGTTGCGCGGCGATACGCCGGTCGCGACGATGATCTCGTCGTACTTGTCCGCCAGCAGTTGCTGCGCATCCACGCGCGCGCCCAGCCGCAGCGTCACGCCCGTCGCCTCCACCCGGCGCGTGAAGTAGCGCAGCATCTCGTGAAACTCTTCTTTGCCCGGAATCGTCTTGGCCATATTCAATTGGCCGCCGAGTTCCGGCGCGGCGTCGTACAAGTCGACCGCATGCCCGCGCTCCGCCAGCGTGATGGCCGCTGACAAGCCTGCCGGGCCTGCGCCCACCACCGCAAAGCGCCGCTTCGCAGGGGCGGGGCGAATGACAAGCTCCGTTTCATGGCACGCACGCGGGTTGACCAGGCAACTCGCGACCTTGGCCTTGAATGCGTGGTCCAGGCAGGCCTGATTGCAGGCGATGCAGGTGTTGATGTCCTGCGCCTGGTTCGCGGCCGCCTTGCGCACGAAATCCGCGTCGGCCAGCAGCGGGCGCGCCATCGAGACCATGTCGGCGTAACCCTCGGCCAGCACAGCCTCCGCCACCTCGGGCGTGTTGATGCGGTTGGATGTGACCAGCGGAATGCCGACCTCGCCCTTCATCTGTTTCGTCACCCACGCAAAAGCTGCACGCGGCACGCTCGTCGCAATGGTCGGGATGCGCGCCTCATGCCAGCCGATACCGGTGTTGATGATGGTGGCGCCCGCGCGCTCCACCGCCTTGGCGAGCTGCACGACTTCTTCCCACGAGCTGCCGTCCGGGATCAGGTCGATCATCGACAGGCGATAGATGAGGATGAAGTCTTTGCCGACCGCCTCGCGCGTGCGCTGGACGATCTCCACCGGCAGGCGCATGCGGTTGGCGTAGCTGCCGCCCCAGTCGTCGGTGCGCTTGTTGGTGTGGGTGACGAGGAACTGGTTGATGAAGTAGCCCTCCGAACCCATGATCTCCACGCCGTCATAGCCGGCTTCGCGGGCCAGTTGGGCGCAGCGCACGAATGCGCGGATCTGCCGCTCGATACCGCGCGCCGACAATTCGCGCGGCGTGAATGGGCTGATGGGTGAGCGCAATGCAGACGGCGCCACCGCAAACGGGTGATACCCGTAGCGGCCGGTATGCAGAATCTGCAGCGCGATCTTGCCGCCTTCTTCGTGCACGGCGTGGGTGACGGCGCGGTGGCGACGTGCCGCTCCATGCGTAGCCAGGCGGCCGGCAAACGGCTTGGTCCACCCGGCGATGTTGGGCGCAAAGCCGCCGGTCACCATCAGGCCGACATCGCCACGCGCACGCTCGGCAAAGTAAGCGGCAAGGCGACCGAAGTGATTGCCGTCTTCCAGCCCGGTATGCATCGAGCCCATCAGCACGCGGTTCTTGAGCGTGGTGAAGCCGAGGTCGAGGGGGCTAAGCAGGTGAGGGTAGGGGGAGGGCATATCCGGCGCATCACGTGATGTGGCAAACGCGCCGGACGGTAGCACCCAAGCGCCCGTTGGAACAACAGGGCAGGGTTCTAGGGTCTGTTCCCATATGGGAATAGACCCTAGATGTGTGGGGTGCGCGTCAGGACGTCAGGACTTTTGCGAGTCGTCTTCGGCGGGCTTGCCGAGCAGCGCCTTCAGCAGTTTGTTGTTCTGGGGGATGGCCTTGCCGCTGCCCTGGCCGGGCTTGCCGGCGCGCTGGCTGTCGCGCTTGAGGTTGTTGGCGATCTTCAGGCCCTTGAGCTTTTCGAGGTCGGTTTTCTTCACGATGGGGTCGGATAATGGCGTGTTACGCTCGGCAGGATACGCGAAACACCATCCCCCGCCCCGTTTTTCCTGCATGCCGCCCGCTTTTACACCGCCCGCCACGCCGGTCCCCGACTTGTTTCAGCCCAGCCTGCAGGACTGGGCAGACCAGCCTGCGCAGGCCTTCGAACATTGGCTGGCAGCGCGCGGTTACCGCGAGTCGTCGGCAACGGTGTACCGCGCGATGTGGCGCAAATGGCTGCGCTGGGCCGAGTCGCGCCAGCGCGCGCTGGCCGATTGGAGCGCGGGCGATATCGCCGCCTTCCTTGACGAATCGGGCCTGACCAAGCTGCACCGCTACCGCTATGCCCGGCTGATCGAACGTGTTTTCCACCAGATCGAGCAGTCGCGCACGGGTACGCACAACCCTGCCAGCTCGGTCGTGCAGCAAAAACTGGCGGAAGGTGAGAACGACCCGACCACGTTTCTTTCCGTTGTCGAGCGGGAGGCTATCGAGGCGTCGTTGGAGGTTGGCGCTGGCGGGAATGAGGCGGCGGCCAATGCCAGCGCCTTCAAGCTGGCACGTGACCGGGCCCTGGTGGCGGTGTGTCATGGCGCGGGGTTGAAGGTGGCGCAGGTGCAGTCGCTGTTGCTCCGCCAGGTGGGGGATGCGCTGGAGACCATCACGGTTGAGCCTGCGCGCGGACCGACGTATCAGGCGCCGTTGCTGGAGGCGGCCCGCCCTGCGCTGGCGGCTTGGCTGGCGGTACGTCGGCATGCTGAGGTGCAAGGCGAACGCGTGTTCGTGGCTGACGCGGGCGGGCGGGTCATGCATGCGGCTTCCATCTATCGGAGGGTGGAGGCGTGGCTTGCGGCGCTCCCGGCATTGACGCACCGCAACGAACGGCTCTCGCCGCAGACGCTGCGCAATGGCTATGCGGCCGCGTTGTTCGATGCCGGCGCAGCCCCCGCTGAAGTGGGGTACGCGCTGGGCCTGCGTGACCAGACCTCGGCCTGGCGGTTGCGTGCTGCCTATGCTGACTGGCAGGCCGCTGCGCACCCGGACGGCCGGGTGGGCCCCCGATCGGGCGAGTGATCGGACCGCCCATCGGGCAACCCAAGGGCTGCCAGCGCAGACACCGTTTCATCGCGCCGTTTTTCCGCACGTTTTTGCGGCACATCGCCCGCAAATCCATGCGGTGCTTTGCTATGATCGCGCTGTTTCATCGCGCCGGAGGCTTTGGTGCGGTGCAACCCGATGCCGCGCTCGAACCGGCACGACAGAACTCTCTTCCTCCTCGATACCTCGCACCCAATGACCGAAACCATTCTGCTGACCGGCGCCACCGGCTATATCGCCTCGCACACCTGGGTTGAACTGCTGGATGCGGGCTATCAGGTGATTGGGCTGGACAACCTCTGCAACAGCAGCTCGACGGTGCTGTCGCGCATTGAACAGATCACCGCCAAGACGCCGAAGTTTGTGCAGGGCGACGTGCGTGACCGCCGCCTGCTCGACGATCTGTTTGCCAGCACGCGCATCTCGGCCGTCATCCACTTTGCGGCGCTCAAGTCAGTGGGCGAGTCGGTGCAGAAGCCGCTGGCTTACTACGACAACAACATGGGCGGGCTGGTGACGCTGTGCGCTGCCATGGCGCATGCGAATGTGCGCCAGCTGGTGTTCAGTTCGTCGGCCACGGTGTATGGCAATCCGCATACGGTGCCAATTACCGAATCGTTTCCGCTGTCCGCCACCAACCCGTACGGCCAGACCAAGGTGATGGGCGAGCAGGTGCTGCGCGATCTGGAGATTTCCAACGCCGCCTGGCAGATCGCCTATCTGCGCTATTTCAACCCGGTGGGCGCGCACCACAGCGGGCTGATCGGCGAAGACCCGCGCGGCATCCCCAACAACCTGATGCCGTATGTGGCGCAGGTGGCCGTGGGCAAGCGCGAGAAACTCTCCGTCTACGGCGGCGACTGGCCCACGCCAGACGGCACCGGCGTGCGCGACTACATCCACGTGGTGGACCTCGCGCGCGGGCACTTGTCGGCTCTGGATGCACTGCGCCGCGATGGCCGTGGCTTTACCGTGAACCTCGGCACAGGCCGCGGCTACTCGGTGCTGGAAGTGGTGGAGGCCTACAAACGCGCGAGCGGCCGCCCGATTCCGTATCAGATCGTCGACCGCCGCCCTGGCGATATTGCCGCCTGCTATGCCGACCCGGCGCTCGCCGCTACGCTGTTGGGCTGGCGCGCACAGTACGGCATCGAGCGCATGTGCGAAGACTCCTGGCGCTGGCAAAGCATGAACCCCGAGGGTTTTCAGACGCGCGGCTGATGCATCGGTTTTCTGACGCATCCGACACCGGAGACCTCCTGCAGTGAACGCGGCGCTCGTCGATCATCTTGATCATCTGGTCAGCACACTCATGGGCGCGCTGCTGCCTTTGATCGTGGCATGCGGCGCGGGCAACCTGTTGCTGCGTCTGCTGGACGGTCTGCTCAGTGCGACGGCGATGCGCACGCGCTTGCCGTTGGTCATGACAGCGCTGTTCTCGGCGATCGCGTTGTGGACGGTGCCGTTGCTGCCGCTGATCAGGCATTGGCCGCTGCAAGACGACACGACCCCATACGTGATGGCGCTGGCCGCGTTTGCCTGGAGCTTGGCAGTGGCGGCGCTGTGGTGCGTGCTGGGCGGCCGCGCGGGAACGGCGCGTGCGCTGGTGTTGGGCGTGCTGCTCAGTGTGAGTGGGCCGGTGACGGTGTTGTTGCTCGCAGGTGTGGCGCGCTTTGATTCGGTGGCGTGGCAGGATGCGGGGCTGTTCGGCATCGTCATGGCGCTGTCGGCCATCGCCTGTGCTGCTGCGTTGCAGTTTGCCTTCGCGGCGCGTTCCGGCGCATCGGGTGTGGCGGCGCGTCGCCCGGTCGTCAGCCTGTTTGTGAGCGTGCTGTTCGGCATTGGGCTGACGGTCGGCGCCGTGTACGCCGCGTCATTGGCCAACATTGCGCCAGCTTCCACGCAGAGCGCGCCGGCTTGGCTGCAAGGGCTCGTGATGTTGGGCGCGGTTGCCTCCGTGCTGGCTGGTTACCTGCTCGGCTATCGGGATCGTGCGGCGGGTGATGCTGCTGCTGCCGTCACCACACGTGAAATCCGCCGGCGCAAGGAAACCATGCAGGCGCTCAACGACCTGGAGCAAAGCTATCGCCAGCGTGAGGCTGAGCTGTCGGCGCGCCATCAGTTGTTGCTGGACGGCGCCGACGTGGGCTTGTGGGAGTTCGATCTGGTGACGCGCAGCGCGCAGTTTTCCACGCGCTTTGCTGCCATGCTGGGTTACTCGCTCAAAGAGGTCGGGCCAAGCACCAGCGAATATCTGCGCCTGGTGCACCCTGATGATCTGCCGATGGTGCTGAACCGTATTCAGGCCCATGTGGATGGCAGCGCGCCAGCCTACACGGCGCGGTTCCGTATGCGGCACAAGGATGGCAGCTACCGTCAGATGGTGGCGCACGGCGTGGCATCGCGTGATGCCGGCGGTCGTGCCGTGCGCATGGCGGGCTCGCATGTCGAGTTCGTGGCCGAAAAGACAGAAAAGGCAGAAAAGCCCGTTGGGGCGGACGTTGCCTCGGCAGGAGTCGCCATGGCTTCGGCTGCGCCCGAGACAATCCGGCGCCAGGGGTTGTGGGAATCGTGGTCGCCGCTGGAGCACGAGCAACAACCAACGCCTGCAGTGACGGAACCCGCGGCCACCGTCGACGCCGCATTGCCCAGCATCAATCCCAACGCCTTGCGTTAAAGCTGCCAAGGCTGTCAATCGCGCGCCAGAGGCCGTTAGCCCAAGGCGCATTCAAGTTTCCTTTCCATCTGCCCGTTAGCGCATAGAGAGCGCGTGCAATCGCGCCGGGGAGCACCGCGCACGACGCGGACACAAAACGCATGGAGGGAAGGAAAATGAATCGACTGACGCTTCGACAGAAGCTGTGGCTGCCGCTCGTCCTGAGCTGGGCGTGTCTGCTGGTGATCGCGCTGTGGAGCGCGTGGAGCGCGCGCACGGTGCGCATGGAGGAGCGACAGCGCGATCTCCAGAACGTCAGCGCAACGGCATTCAGCGTGATCAAGGAATATGCCCAACTCGCGCAGGACGGCAAGATGTCGGTGGACGAGGCCAAGGCACAAGCCATGGCCCGCCTCAAGGACATGCGCTACGGCACCGACGGCTATTTCTCGCTGTCGCACAGCGATACCGTGTCGGTCATGCACCCCTTCAAGCCGGAGATGGTCGGCAAGAACATGTCGGCCGTCACCGACCCTGCCGGCACGCACCTGTTCGCGGATATTGCGCGCACGGCCAAGGCCGGCGGCGGGTTCGTGCGTTATCTCTGGCCGAAGCCCGGCAGCGACAAGGCTGAACCCAAACTGACCTACGTCGCCTACTACGAGCCGTGGGATTGGTCCATGACCACCGGCCTGTATATCGACGACGTTGAAGCGGCGTTCCACGCATCGCTGGTGCAAGCGCTCGGGTTGCTGGTCGGGGTGGGTCTGCTGATGACGCTGGTGGTGGTCACGCTCACGCGCGGTGTCCAGCGTCAGCTGGGTGGTGAGCCGGCTTACGCGGCGGATATTGCCGCGCGCATCGCCAAGGGCGATCTCGCCATGCACGTGCAAACGCGTGCAGGTGATCAGGACAGCATGCTCTACGCCATGGCGCAGATGCAGCGCGAGCTGACGGGCACGATCGGCCATATCAAGACCTCGGCCGATTCCATTGCCAGTGCAACCAAACAGATCGCGGCCGGCAATGCCGACTTGTCGCAGCGCACGGAGCAGCAGGCCAGCTCGCTGGAGGAAACCGCTTCCAGCATGGAAGAGCTGACCAGCATCGTGAAGCAGAACGCCGACAACGCGCGTCAGGCCAGCACGCTGGCGGTGAATGCGTCGGACATTGCGGTCAAGGGCGGCGAGGTGGTGGGCCGTGTGGTCGAGACCATGTCGGGCATCAACGAAAGCAGCAAGAAGATTGCGGACATCATCGGCGTGATCGAGGGCATTGCGTTTCAGACCAATATCCTGGCGCTGAACGCCGCCGTGGAAGCGGCCCGTGCAGGCGAGCAGGGCCGCGGCTTTGCCGTGGTGGCAGGCGAAGTGCGCAGCCTTGCACAGCGCTCGGCGGGGGCGGCCAAGGAGATCAAGGAACTGATTGGCGATTCGGTGGGCCGCGTGCAGAACGGCTCGGCGCTGGTGCAGGAAGCCGGCGCCGTGATCGAAGAGGTGGTGACCGCCGTCAAACGCGTGACGGACATCATGGGCGAAATTTCGGCTGCGTCGGATGAACAAAGCTCGGGCATCGAACAGGTCAACCAGGCCGTCAATCAGATGGACGAGGTGACGCAACAGAATGCGGCGCTGGTCGAACAGGCCGCAGCGGCGGCGCTGTCATTGGAAGAGCAGGCGCAAATCCTGCGCACGGCAGTGGGGCGCTTCCAGGTATAACCGCGCGTACGCCCAAAATGCACAAGGCCGGCAAATATGCCGGCCTTGCTCTTTTGTGGTTTCCGGACGCCTCTATGTGCAGTCTCGGAGGTGCTGCTTGCTGCGGCTCAGGCGACCAGAAAATCTTCCACCTTGCGGCCTGACGACAACTCCTTGACCAACCAGCCCGGGCGCTTGCCGCGGCCCGTCCAGGTATTGCCGTTGTTGTCGCGATAACGCACGGGCACCTTGCGGCCAGCCTTTTTCGAAACCACGCCGGCCTTGCTGCCAAAACCGAGGTCATCGGCGGTCAGGCCGTATTCCACGATCTTCTGCTTGATTTCGGCGATCACGGCCGCCTGTTCATTCGCCCGGAGTTCATCGGCCTGGCGCTGCAGTTCAGAGATCTTCTGAACAATTTCCTTGTAAGTCGACATTATGGATTCCTCAATTTTTGCCATTGAAACATGGGCACGCTCCCCGTAGCCCACGGCATTATAACGACTTTCATGTGAGCTATGAATTCCGTTAAGACCTAATGTTTACAGTTGCATTCCATGTGCGGCGCGTTGAGCCAAAAACCCTGATGGCACCTGGCTTTGCGCCGAATAGGGATTCGTGAACAGGTGAAGATTTTTCAGTCTTTGATGCATTGTTGAGACAATGAAGACAAACTGCTGCGCCTGCACAATTCGTACACAATTTTCTTATGTGATTGCTTCATTGCCCCCGCAATGCAGGCGGGTGGCACGGTAATGTTTTCAAGCGCTGAGTTGAAAGGTTGGCGAAAGGTTTTACGCCATGCATCAAAATGGCGCATTTTCTGTGCCAACGCCGTCAGGCGGCCTGTAAATTCATCCAGTCTTGAAATGCTTGGGCGGGTAGCGGGCGTGCCAGCAGATAGCCTTGCACCTGATCGCAATGCAGATGGATCAGGGCTTGCATTTGCGCCTCGGTTTCCACGCCTTCTGCCACGACCGTCATTTCCAATGAATGCGCCATTGCGCAGATGGCGCGGATGATGGCGGCGGCTTCGGGCGGGTTGTCGTCGAGCGCGCTGACAAATGCCCGATCGATTTTGATCTGCTGGGCGCGGAAGCGCTGCAGATAGCTGAGGCTGGAGTAACCGGTGCCGAAATCGTCGATGGCGACTTCAAAACCGAGCGATTGAATCTGCCGGATTGCGGCAATGCTCTGGCTGGCATCGCGCATGGCGGCGGTTTCCGTAATCTCGAACATCAGACGGTGCGCCGACACGTGATATCGGTGCAGGATCTGCGACAGCCGTTGCACGAGGTCGGGCTGCTGAAATTGACGTGGCGAGAGATTCACGGCGATGCGCTGCGGGGCCATGCCGGCGGCATCCCAATGCATGATTTGGCGGCAGACTTCCTCCACCACCCAGTCGCCCAGTTCAACGATGGTGCCGGTGCGCTCGGCCAGCGGGATGAACTCAGCCGGCGACACCGGGCCAAGCTCCGGATGATTCCAGCGCAGCAGGGCCTCGGCGCCGATCATGGCCCGCGTGCGGGCGTCGAACTTCGGCTGGTAGTACACCGACAGCTGCCCGTTGAGCGCCGCGTGCGAGAGCGAACGTTGAATCTGCAGCACGCGGTGCGCGGTGGTGTTCAGGCGCGGTTCGAAAAAGCGGTAGGCGTTGCCGGCAGACTGCTTGCAGTCGAACATGGCGGCGTCGGCGTGTTCGAGCAGCGCGTCAGCCGTCGCGCCGTTGTGTGGATGGATCACCACGCCGATGCTGGCCGTGGCGCGCACGCGGCGGCCGTCAATCTCCACGGATTCACGCAGCCGGAACAGCAGCTTGTCGCCGATGGTCGCGGCCGCCTCCGGCAGCGCCAGGCCTTCGACCAGGATGCCGAACTCATCGCCACCGAGGCGGGCGACGGTGTCTTCGCCGCGCACGGTTTGGCGCAGGCGCTCCGCAATGATCTGCAGCACGCGATCGCCTGCGTTGTGCCCGTGCTGCTCGTTGATCTGCGCGAAGTTGTCCAAGTCTAGATAGAACAGCGCGAAAGGGCGCCCGCGTCGCGTGGCGGAGACGATGGCGCTGTCGAGTGCCTGGCGCAGCTGCAGGCGGTTCGGCAGACCGGTGAGCGCGTCGTGATGCTGCGGAACCTGCGGCTGGCTCGCCACGCGCGCCAACGATGCGGCAAGGTGCGCCTGCGTGGAATCGACGCGGGTTTCCAGCATGATCAGCACCGCGTGCAAGCCCAGCGCGAGCAGTACGCCACCTGCGCTCAGCATGATGGTCGGGACGACGTGCGCGGTCGGTTCGTCGGCCGACCACGTTGTGATGGACGGCCAGATCATCAGCGAGAAGACGGCGGAGGTTGCCAATACGGCCGCGGCGCGTGCGCGCAGGCCAACTGCCTCGCGTCGCTGTGCCGGCGGGGCATAGAACGCCATCGACATGGCCAGGGAGGCACCCGCGGCCAGCACAAGCGTGCCGCCGCCATAGCTGAGCAGCGTGCGCTGCAGCGTAAGTGTTGCGTCGTGAGCCCACGGACGTGCCAGTTGAAGCTCCAGCACCAGCAGGCCAATGCCGAGTGCCGTCGCGCCAATGGCAATGCCGCGCCGTTGCAGGGGTTGGCTTGGCGTGCCGAATGTGGCATCCGGCAACACCACGGCGAACGTGGCGACCGAAGCCGCTAGTGCGGTCATGAGGCTACCCAGCAAGGGCGCCCCCAGTGACACGCCAACCTGGCGATGCAGGCCGACCTGGGCAAGCCAGAGCCCGGACCACAAGCCAATCCCAAGGATGGCGGCGCAGGCAATGCGCCAGTTGCGGCGTTTTGCGATCGTCGAGCCCCCCGGCAGACGTGTCGCGGCGTCTAGTGCGGCAAACGTGGTCAAGCCTGTGCTCACCCACGCAAACAGCAGCAGCGCAATATGGAAATCGTTATGCATGCGAGCGCATTCGGCGCGGCCCCCCGATTAGACCGGCGCCTGTCTGTGTTTTGCGGCGAGGATAGCGCAATTGCCTGGTGTTTCAGGCAGCGAAAAAGCGACCTTGTTGTGCGCTATTCACAGAATGCGTCGGGATAAACCGTCGGAGTTGCATTGCATCAATGCCTACGCGACGGCTCCGCACCTATCCAGATGCATCGGCAACAAATGCCGGAACGTGACTCGGGTATACGTGAGTAGCAGGCGCAGGGGATTGCGCCTAGCCCGACGTTTTAGGCGTGCAGCCGGCCTCGACGGCGCGAAGCTGGGGTGGCTGCGCCGGCGCGCTCCAGGTCGACGCTGGGCAGCAGGTGCAGCAGGCGCACCAGCTCAGACTGACGGTGGGTGCCGGTCTTGCGCAGGATGTCGCGGATGTGCACCCGCACGGTATGCAGCGAGAGGAATTCGCGCTCGGCAATTTCCTGTAGGGTTTCGCCGGCAGCCAGGCGGGCGGCGACGATGCATTCCTTATTGGTGAGCCCGAATAGCGAGGCCAGCACGCCAGCATCCATCACCGAGCGGGTTTCGGAATTGCCCACCAGCACCAACGCCAGCGGCGACGCCCAGCCCGAACGCATGGCGTCGGAAGGTGCCAGCGGCGTGGCGATAAAGGGCACTGGGCGCCCGTCGCGTGCCAGATACATCCACGAGCCCGCTGCGCCTTGCACGCCCAGGGAACCCGCGGCCGTTTCAATCAGCGTGCGCAGCGCACTGTCGTGCGTATGGTCGCCGGAATGCAATTTGCCGCCATCCAACGACAAACGGTCGTCGTCTGCGGCCATTGTGCGTGCCCAGGCGTTGGCGTATTTCACGCGCATGGTGCGTTCGATGACCATGACGCCAAAGTCCAGCGTATCCAGCCCCGCCATGCCGAGCGCGGCGAGTTCGTTCAGTTCCTGATTGCGCTGTTGCATGCGCGCGGCCCGCTGCAGATGCGGCAGCACGCGCTGCAGGCGCTGTTCGCGCTCGATGGCGCTGACTTCGGACGCGCCGTCGCGCGTGCGCAGGCGCATCGTGACGCGCAGGTCGGGTGTGTCGACCAGCGTCATGGCATCGGCGGGGGCGTCGTCTGCATCGTCAGCCGGCTGTGCCCCTAGGATTTGTGGATCCTGGCAGAAAGCATTGCACTGGCCCGGTTGCGGGCATTGCGCGCACCAGCCCGACGACACGCCCTGGCGTGGCGTCTCGGTGTGTTTGTCCCAAACAAAATAATGTGCGCTTTCGGCCCCGGCGTAGATCGAAAGCAGGGCCAGAGCGATCGGCATCTGCGCAGGTTCGAGCACCGCTTCGTAGATGGTATCGACGAGGCGGTGGAACTCTGCGTCATCTGATAGACGTTGCAGCATGATGGCCCCCGGTGCGTATTGCGATGGCTGGGGGCTTGGCCCCTCGCCGTCGTTGTGTAGCGGCGTGACGCCGCTGTCGCTGTATTGATTGTTGTTGTTCTGCGCGACTTCTGTAGTAATCGGCAAATCTTTGGAGAAACTTAACATTCCGCTTGCGATGCTCCCAAATTCCGGCGGTGCTGTATCCCCCCCTCGAGAGGGGAGTATGGCCGACTTTCAGCGCTGAAAATATAAAAAATATACAAAATAGCTTAACGTGTTCAGCGCTTGCCTCAGTTGAACTGGTAGGTGTAGGCGGCGTTGAAGCGCAGCGCACGCGAACTGCTGTTGATTGGCTTGTCGCCCACCGGGCGCGCGATGGCCAAGTCCAGCGTGTAGTACTTCCGGTCTGAAAAGCGCACGCCAAGTGCAATTGAACCGAGCTGGTCGTGCACCAGTGTGCCCGCATTCGAATACACCTTGGCCGTGTCATACAGCACGTAGGGCTGCACGGTCTTCAGATAATCCATCGATACCGTAAACGCGCGGTTGATTTCGACCGACACGCCCCAGCCACGATCGCCCGCCACCTCCCCAGCCGGATAGGCGAGGCCGAAGAAGCGCCCACCAAAGCTGATCTGCTCCGACGACGGCAGCACCGCGCCGCTGTATTGCGCGGCACCCGATACCACCACGCCAAAACCGAAGGGCAGGTCGTGCGCTTCGCTGGCGGTCATGCGTGTACGCAGAAAGCCCAGATCGACATTGTTGTTGGGCGACTTGCTCGCCCCCAGACCGCTGATGCCTTGATACAGGCCCAGAGACGCGCGGCGCGTCTCACCGGGTTTCACTTCGGTATACAGCGCCTCGGCGCCGGCCACGCGCACCTTGGCGTCAAGCTCGGTTTGCGGGATGGCGGTGTTCTGCGGCGAATAGCGCTGCTTGTCGTCGTTGCCGTAGAACGTGCCGGTGAGCGTGAGGCTGCGCGTGTTCGACAGCAGCACGGGGTAGCTGAGCGACAGGCCCAGCCGCTGCGTATCCGTCAGATAGCGCGACTGGTAGCCGAGCTGCTCGAGCGGCAGGTTTTCGGGCATGCCGCGATAGTGCGACCAGGAGAGCTTGGCCAGCAGCCCGTCGGTGCCGATCGGTTGCGCCCACGTGGCGGAGTAGAACGTTTCGTGGTCAGACCCGCGCGGCTGTAGCGTGGACACGGTGATCTGCTCGCCAAACGGCGTCACGCTGTTGAGCGTGCCAGTGATGACGACGCGCACGCCAGGCTTGCGGTATTCGATGCCCGTGCCGATGGTGTACGGCTGGCGCTTGACGTTGAGCACCAGTTCGCTCGCGCCATCGGTGGTGGTGGGCGGCTGCACGGTCGCGGTGATCTGCACACCGGGCTGTTGCGCGAGCACGCCGGTCACACGCTCGAAGGTCTCGCGGCGCAAGGGCTTTTCATCCATCAAGCGCTGCGCGATTTCGCGCAGGCGGCCCTCCAGCGGCCCGGGCGTGCCTTCGACGCGCATACGCGCAACATAACCTTCCACCACGGTCACGCGCACCACGCCGCCTTCAAACGTCTGTGCGGGCACGAAGGCGAACGACAGCGGATACCCGCGATCCGCATACAGCTTGGTCACATCGTTGGCTGCCTGCAGCAGTTGCGCGACGGTGATGTCATGCCCCGCGAGCGGCGCAAAGTACGCGGCGATCTCGGGAAACGGCAGCGTCTTCACGCCTTCGATCTGGAATTTGGTGGGCGTGAGGTGCGTGGCGAGCAGATTTTCCAGTGCCGGGTTCGGCCGCTGAACTTCCACCTGAATTTTCTGCTGGGGCGGACGAGACGTATCGACCTTGGGCAGTGTATCGATCGGGTTGCCTTGGGTAGGGCTGCTTTGCGCCCAGCTCAACGCCGGGTGGGCCAGGGCAACGCCCGTGGCCAGGGCCAACCGCAGGGTGGTGGTCCGCACGCCTGTCTCCTCCGTGATGGGGTGTTCGTTTGTCGTGAAGCGAAGCCGCGCATCGATCGCCGCGCGCTGCATCAAACGATAACCGCGAGACATGGTGCTTTACAACAAATCACATGGAAGCAACGTTCACGCAGCGCAACGGGCCATGGTTGATACCGATGGCACGTAGTCCCGCGCGGCTTTGCCCAGTACAGACGTCGCTTTGCGCGGCGTCCGTGCGTGTTTAAAACAAGCGGCGGACCGGCTTGGCTTGAAGCGGGTCCGCCGTCTGTCGATCAGTGGTGCGTGCCGCCGAGTACGCCGCCCACCGTGCCGAGCACCCCGCCGACCACCCCAGTCACCGGAGCCAGCGGTGTGGTGCTGCCAGTCGACGTCACGCTCGAACCGACTGTGCTGACGACAGAGCCGACCGGCGCGGTGACTGCGCTGATCGGACTGCTGCCGCCCGTGGCGCCGCCAAGACCGCCGAGCGCACCGGTGATCGGTGCCAAGGGGTTACCGCTGCCGGCCGCGCCGCCCAGGCCACCCAATACGCTGGTAATCGGCGCCAGCGGACTGGCGCCACCAGTTGCGCCACCCAGCCCCCCGAGCGCGCTGGTGACGGGCGCCAGCGGGTTGGAGCCGCCCGTCGCGCCACCCAAGCCACCCAACAGGCCAGTGATGGGCGCAAGCGGATTGCTCGGCGATGACGTGGGCGAATATGCCACGCCGCCCAGCGCGCCAACGGTATTGCCGACCGCGGTGACAACGCCGCCCAGGCCGCTGACCACCGGCGCGTGCGTGTTGGTGAGGGTGGTGCCGCCATTGGCCACGGCGCCGCCCACGGTGCCCAGCAGCGTATTGCCCGGCGAGCCCAGGCTGGTAGTGGCACCTGCGGTTTGCGTGGCATTGGTGAGCTGCGATGTGAGCGGAACGATGGCCGTGCTCAGTTGTTGCGTGAGTTGTTCCACCGGGCCAGTCGACAGCGCCGTGCCGAGCGTGCCGCCACCATTCGCCACCGCCTGGCCAACCTGCGTGACCACACCGGCCAGAGGCGTCGTCACCGGGGACAGCGGCGCCAGCGGGCCAGTCCCGAGGTTGTTGACCAGCGTGCCCGCACTGGTGACGGTGTTGCCTGCGCCCGTCACGACGTTACCGAGGCTCGATACCGTCGTGCCGACCGGATTGGAACTGTTGGGGATGTTGCCCAGACCGCTCTGCACGCCGGTGCCCAGCGCGGACACAGTCGTGCCGAGGTTGTCGACCACACCGCCCAGACCGCTTTGCACGCCGCTGAGTTGCGACGGCAGCGGGGCGCTCTTGATGGCGGAGCCCAGACCACTGATGGTCGAACCGGTGGTGGTGACCACATTGCCAGCGCTATTCAATACAGCGCCGGTCGGCGTCAGCGCTGCAGGTGAAGGTGCCGGAGAGGGCGACGGCGACGGTGAGGGAGAAGGCGAGGGGGACGGAGAAGGGCTCGGTGTGGAGCCGCCGCCCGCGTTGTTGTTCGAGCCGCCTCCACCGTTTGAACCGCCCAGCGAGCTACCCAGATCGCCCGAGCCCGAGCTGGCGCAACCGCCCAGCACCAGCAAGCTTGCCATGGTGGCTGCCAAGCATTTGATGTTCTTGTTCATGGTTGTTCTCCCGTTTTAAAAGTCCGCTTTTTCGAAGCTGGAAAATGGTCCCAATGTCGATTTGGGTCAGCGGACTCTGCAAACGGTGTGCCATGGCAAGATTATTTCGCCATGCGTAATGGGTTATGTTGTTTTGATACTTTCATGCGGAAACTCGCCCTGAATTATGAAGATTTCATAAAGATTGGATTTTCTTGCCCCACCAAAGTCGGAGTGAAACGTTTGCGTATTCGAGGTTATGTCGCACGGAATGTGTTCCGTGTCACGTTACAACGTAACGTCCCGAACACGGATTTTCGGGTCCTAACGGACGCGTTCCTGGGCGGGGTTATCCCGTAGAGGCGCCTGCAAACCCTCATCAGAATGCGGTTTCCTAAAAATTGAGTAAGGGTTCTAACGTGATTGGCATGGCAATTGCAGAAATGGGCCCGCTGTCCGCAGTACCGAGCTCAGACATCAGGAACACAACCATTCCAAGAAGGGGACGGACCATGACTCACACTCGACACGCCATCCGCGTTGCGCCGTTGGCTTGCGCTGTTGCCGCACTGTTGCTTGTGGCTTGTTCTTCGGGGGGCTCCGGCTCCGGCAGCTCGCCAGACCCGAGCCCGAACGATCTGACTGGCGTGACGCCGGTCGGCAAGGTCGCGAACGGCACCGGCAATACGGTGGTGGCGACGGGCCAGGCAGTCAGCAGCCTGGGGACCACGCTGCAAAACGCCAATATTCCTGGCCTGTCCGACCAGGCTAAGGCTGGGCTGGGTGGCACGGTCTCTAACACCGGCCAGGCCATTAGCGACCTGGGGCTGGGCGTGCAAAACGGCCTGGGCAAGACGGGACAGAACCCGAATCCGATCGGCACCACCGTCGCCAGTACTGGCAATGTCGTGACCGACGTGGGGCGGGCCACAGTGAGCGCCGGTTCGCTCGTTCAGGGCCTGGGGCAAGGTTCCGGCGCACCGCTGGCCCCGATTACGCAACCGGTGGGCGGTGGTGTGCAGCAGGTTGGCCAAGCGCTGATCGGTGGCGGCACGCTGCTGGGTAGCGCGCTGTCCTCCGGCGCGGTGCAACAGGTCACGCAACAGGCCAGCTCGGCCATCGTGCCGGTCACCACGCAGGTCACCAGCGGCACGCAAATGGCCGGCGATTCCACCGGTCTGGGCGGCGGGGCAAACACACTGCTGGGCGCGGTGGGCAACGGCGTGGCGGGCGTTGGTGCCACCATTACCGGGACGGGCGCGCCGGTAGTGTCCAGCCTGGGCCCCATCGTGACTTCGGTGGGGACCACCGTGGCGCTGGCCGGCGGCGTTGGCACGGCCGGCGGCTCCGGCGGCAGCAACCCGCTGAGCGGTTTGCTGGGCGGCGTGGGTGGCGCGGGCGGGGGCAGCAATCCGTTGGCACCCCTGACGGGCCTGCTGGGCGGCCTGGGTGGCTTGGGTGGGGCGACGGGCGGTTCCAACCCGCTGGCGCCTGTCACCAGCGCGCTCGGCGGCGTGACCAGCGCAACGGGTGGAACGTCGGGCAGCAACCCCTTGGCCCCTGTAACGAACTTGCTGGGCGGCGTAGGCAACCTGGCGCACTGAGCAGTACCTGTCTGTGCTCTTGAAGGTGCGCGGGCGCGTTCCCGTCGCTCGCGCATCCTTTTTTCGACCTGGACAGAGAGTGGGGAGCGTTCAGACTAACCCCGGCATTCATGGATTACCCGCCCATATAATGGGTCTAATCTGCTAATCATTAAGGGATTTCCATGAGATTTCAGGGGGTTGGCAGGGTTTCTAATAAAAATGAATAGAGGGGTTATTCTAATTCAACATAAGTACCTCACTTGAGTTATTTCCCGTTGCGGGCTGCACACCTATAAAAGCGTTACGGGATGTTACGTGACATGCGTGACACCCCGGGTAACGCCATAAAGCAAAGCAGTTTGGGTGAGGGAGCGGGCATGAAAACGATCATCACGCGTTTTTTGCGCGAAGAGGATGGGGCGACCGCCATTGAATACGGCCTGATTGCGGGGCTGATCGCGGCGGCGATCATTGTCAACATTGGCAGCATCGGGACACAGCTGCAGGCCATCTTCAATTACGTCAATACCCAACTTGCCACGGCCAAAACGTCGTGAGCGAGCGAAGACCTATACCAACAACACCCTCCGGGGGTGAGTGCATACAGGAGAGCATCATGAAACAAGCCATTCTGAAGTTTGTTCGTGACGAACGGGGCGCTACCGCTATCGAGTACGGACTGATTGCTGGGCTGATCGCGGCCGGCATCATCGCTACCGTCGGCAACATCGGTACGCAGCTCGGAAAGATCTTCTCGTACATCCAGACGCAGTTGCTGACCGCCAAAACGTCGTAAAGGCGTGATTCAGCTTGCGGACATCGCAGGCTGGGCGGCGGTCGCAACCTTCGCGGTTCTTGCCATCTGGTTTGATTTGCGCGCCCGGCGGGTGCCGAACTGGCTCGTCCTGGCGGGCCTGGTGCTGGCGGTTGCGCTGATGGGGCTGGGCCCGGTTCGGGCTTTGGCGCCGGATTGGCGTGACGCGCTGCTGGGTGGCGCAATCGGGTTTGCCGTGTATCTGCCGTTGTATGCGCTGCGGTGGATGGGGGCGGGCGACGTCAAGTTCTTTGCCGTCGCGGGCCTGCTGTGCGGCTGGCACGGGCTGTTGCCGGTGTGGGTGGTCGGTAGCCTGCTGGCTGGGCTGCACGGGCTGCTCATTGTGGTGGCGCGGCGCATGGATGCGGCAAGCCCGGCGGCGTGGTTGCTGATGCGTGCGTGCCCGGCCGTGGTTCGGTGGGACGCGGCGCAGGCGGGCCAGCGCGGTATTCCCTATGCGGCTTATATGGCGATTGGACTGTTGGCCCTGCCATGGCTGCGCTAGGCGCCTGAAGGGGCCTGGACCGCCCACCAAGACAACGGTGGTTGAGACGGCACTGGAGACGCCGCCCGCCCATGCAGACAGGTTGAATCAGAGCCGCACAAGCGGCCGTACGCTAAGAGAGGGGATCGGCCATGCCGACAGGACAACGGGAACGGGCGCGCCACCAGGCGTGCCGGCGCGGTAGCTCGGGCGCTGTCTCCATCGAGTTTGCGGTGGTGCTACCGGTCTTGCTCACGCTGATGTTGGGCATCACGTACTACGGCCTGATCTTTGCCATGCAGCAGGTGCTGACGCTGGCCGCCGAAGAAGGCGCCCGTGCCGCCTTGCGCTACCAGCCTTCCAACACGCAACGCGTTGCCGCCGCCTATACGGCCGCGACTGCCGCGCTGCCGTCATTCATCAGTTCGCAGGTCACCACCAACCAGAGCGGTGCACCACTGGTGACGTGTCCGACCATCACCAGCATGCAATGCCTGAGCGTGGTGCTCACCCTGCCGGTCACCACGGGCACGAACCCGCTCTTGCCCTCCATTCCGCTGCTGCCGGTGCCGTCAGCGCTGACGGGGTCTGCGGTGGTGCAACTCGTGCCCAGCACGTAGTGCGCCGATGCGCTGCCGCCCGCCCATCTCTTCCATCGACTGCATCGACACACCGCCCCGATGACCAGCAAACACCTCCAGATCTTTGCCGCTGCGCTGCTGCTGCTTGCTGCCATCCTGGGTGCAGTGGCCTGGCGCAGCGCCCACAAGCCGCCGCCTGCACCGGTGACTGTGCGGGAAGACGGCAAGACGCTGTACCCGGTCGTCGTCACCACCAAGCCATTGGAGGCCGGCAAGCCCATCACCGGCGATGCGGTGGAGGTAGCGTTGCTGCCGATCAACCCGACCGATTCTTTCTCTGGCGTTGCACAGGTGATTGGCCGTGAGCCGATTGTCGCGCTGGGTGGCGGCGTACCGCTCATTGGCTCGCAACTGTCGTCGGGGTTGGCGCTGCAGGTGACGCCCGGCCAGCGCGCGGTGGCGATCACGGTGGATGAAGTCATCGGCGTGGGCAACCGCGTGGAGCCTGGCGACTACGTTGACGTGTTCTTCGTCACGCGTCGCGATGGGCAGGAGATCGACGGTAGCGTGGCCAAACTGCTGCTGCCGCATCTGCGTGTGCTGGCGTTTGGTGCCGTGGCCCTGAACGAGGGCCCGCAAAAACCGCAGGAAGGCGGCGCCATGACGCGCAAGGTGGAACCGGCCAAGACGGCCGTGCTCTCGGTGCCGGTGGAGGCCGTGAGCCGGCTGGCGATGGCGCATCAATCGGGCCGCTTGCTGCTGGCGCTGCGCAACCCGGCCGATGATGCCGAGCCGACCGTCAAGCCGCAGGACGCCGCCCTGCTGGCCACGGCCAACCGCAACCCGCTGGATGTGGCGCAAGCCGGCGTGTCGATCACGAGCGTCACGGGCGAGCCGCGCCGACTCCAATCCGTGCAGCCCGTGCAAATTCCGCCGCTTCCGGTGGCGACCGCCGCGCGCAGCACCGTGCGCAGCCCGTCTGCCGGCGGCGTTGAAATCATCCGCGCAGGAAAACGTGAGGAGCAACATGACTGAAGCCGCCGTAAATCGTGGTTGGGCGGGCGGTTGGATGGGCGCGCTTGCGTTTGGCTGCGCGGCATTCGTGTCGACGGCGTTTGCCGAGACGGCGCCGAGTGCGCCCAGTGGACAGGCGTTGCACCTGCTGACAGGCAGCCAGCGGGAGATTCGCCTGGGCAAACCGCTGGAGCGCATCGCCATCGGCAACCCGGACGTGGCCGACGCGTTGCTGCTCAAGGGCCGAGGTGCGGCCAGCAGCTTGCTGATCATCGCCAAAAAGCCCGGCGCGGCCAGCGTGATGGTGTGGACGCAGGGTGGTACGGCTATCACGTACAACGTGCAGGTGGATGCGGCGGCGCCCCAGCCTGGGGACCCGGATGTCAACGCGCAGGGCGATGCCGCCGTCGTGTCCGGTCGACCAAAGGATGTGTATGCACTGGCCCGCGCGCGGCGCGCGGCGGCAGCGGCCAGCGGTGCGGAAAAGCCGAAGGACGGCAACATCATCGACAACACGACGCTGAACGTGCCCGGCACCGTGCAGGTGGATGTGCGCGTGGTGGAGTTCAGCAAGACCGTGCTCAAGCAGGCCGGCTTTTCCTTCACGCGCACGCGCGGGGGCTTCACGTTCGGCAGCTTTGCGCCGTCATCGCTCACGCAGTTCAGCGTGACCAACAACAGCCTGACGACGCAGTCGACCATGCCTGTCAGCTCGGCGTTCAACCTGCTGATCTCGTCGTTCAGCAAGGGCATCTTTGCCGATCTGAGCCTGATCGAATCGAACGGCATGGCGCGCGTGCTGGCCGAGCCAAGCCTGGTGGCGCTGTCGGGGCAGAGTGCCAACTTTCTGGCCGGCGGCGAGATCCCGATTCCCGTGCCGCAGGCGCTTGGCACCACCACCATCGAGTACAAGCCGTTCGGGATCGGGCTGACGGTGTCGCCCACCATCCTGTCGGAAAACCGCATTGCGCTGAAAGTCGCACCGGAGGCGAGTGACCTTGACTTCAGCCGGGGTATCACCCTCAACGGTGCCACTGTGCCGGCCATCGTCACGCGCCGTGCAGACACGATGGTGGAGCTGGGCGACGGCGAGAGCTTCGTCATCGGCGGGCTGGTGAGCCGCTCCACGTTGTCGAACCTCGACAAGGTGCCGTTTCTGGGCGACGTGCCGATCATCGGGACGTTCTTCAAGCGCGTGAACTACAACCAGGAAGAGCGCGAACTGGTGATCATCGTGACGCCGCATCTGGTCAAGCCGATGGCGCGCAACGCCCCCATCGACAAGATGCTGCCGGGCCAGACCGAGGGGCGGGACCGCGACCGTGCGGGCGCGCCGGTGTGGCGTCCGTTCGCCCTGGGCATTGCGGATCCGGCCACCATGCCGGGCTTCTCGCGCTAAGGGGCCGGCATGGACTACTTCCTCCTGCACGGTGGCGCGCATGGTGAGCAGGGCGATGCACCGGCGGTGGCCGCGCACCGCTGGCTGGCCGGCGCCATCCGCGAGCTGGGTGTGCTGGTGGCCGAGAGCGCGGGCCATGATGCCTTTATCGAGCAGATTGGCGCGGTGAACCCCGAAGTGGTGTTCGTGCGCTTTGCCTCGTCCCCCGTGCACATTGATGTGGCCGAGCGAGACCAGAAACTGGGCGAAGGCGCCGACGCCATTGGCGAGGCCACGCAACTGGTGGCCGAGTTGGCCCGCTTGTTTCCCGGCTTGCCGCTGGTGGCGGTGGGGGCGGCTTCCGATGGCCGCGCCATGTTGGCTGCGCTGCGCGCCGGGGTGAAGGATTTCGTTGATGTGGAAGGTGCGCCTGCCGAGGCTGTGCGCGTGGTGCGGCGGCTGCTGGCCGAGCGCGCCTCCGCCGAGCCAACGCGCCGTGGTCGCGTGGTGGCGATTCTCGGTGCGCGCCCCGGCGTGGGCGCCACCACGCTGGCCACCAACCTGGCCACCTTGGTGCGCCGCACCTCTGCCAGCGACGTGATGCTGCTCGACCTGGGCCAGCCGCTGCGCGACGGCGCGCTCTATATGAACGTGCAAGCGAACTTCCACTTTGTGGAGGCCGTGCGCAACCTGCGCCGTTTCGACCAGGTGTTCGTGCAGACCGCACTGTCGCGCCATCCGAATGGGCTGGCCGTGCTGCCGCTACCGATTTCGCTGGCGGAAATGCGCGACATCTCGTTCTCCGAAGCGCTGGGGTTGCTCAACCGTCTGCGCACGTTCTTCGACTTGCAGGTTGTGGACCTCGGCGGCTTCAACAACATCGACTTCATCGCGCAGTTGGTCAAGGCCGCCGACGACGTGATGCTGGTGACCGAACAGAGCGTGGGCGCCATCGTGTCGGCGGCGGAGCTGATGCAGGAACTCAAAAAACGCGAGATCGACCGCGACCATCTGCACCTGCTGATCTCGAAGTTCGACACGCGCTTGTCGCTGGACGCGGCGCAGATTGCCGAGCGGTTGGAGATCCCGTCTGTGCTGACGGTACCCAGCCGCCGCCAGTCGCTGGTGGTGGCGTCCAACCAGGGCGCTGTGTTGGCGGAAACCCACCCCACCGACGCCTACGTGCGCGCGCTGGCGCAGATCGCCCAAACGATGGGCTACGCCCAGCAGAGCGAGCGCGCAGCAGGCGTATCGAACTGGATGGCCCAGGCCCGCGTCCGTTTGAGTAATCGCCTGGGAGGACGCCTCAAACGCAAATCTGCCGACGCTGCTGAGTTGGATGTCGGCGGCGGCACACCTGAACGGAACGCGACATGACACAGCCCATCGAGTTCTCCAATCAGAAAGATGCGGGCAACGGCGTGTTTGCCGTTTCGCAGACTTTTCATGACATCAAGGAAGCCGCCCACGAGCACCTGCTCACGCGCATTGAAGAGCTGGGCGCGGAGTTCGGACGCTGGTCGCGCACGGCCATTCAGCGCTTTGTCGATCTGGAAGTTGAAGGCTTTACGCGCATGCGCCGCATCCCCGTCAACGAGACGGAGGTGCGGCAGATTGCGGAGGCCTTGACCAAGGAGCTGGCGGGCTTTGGGCCGCTGGAAGATCTGCTGAGCGACCCGGCGGTGGAAGACATCCTCGTCAACGGCCACATGGATGTGTATGTGTCGCGGCATGGCGTGCTGGAGCGGATTCCGGTGCGCTTTTCCGACGGCAACCACCTGCTGCGCATCGTGCGCCGCATCCTGGCGCCCATCGGCCGGCGGCTGGATGAATCCAACCCGATGGTGGATGCGCGTTTGCCCGATGGCGGGCGCATCAATGTGGTGATTCCGCCGCTGGCGCTGGAAGGGCCGGTGGTGTCGATCCGCAAGTTTCGCAAAGACCCGCTCAAGCCCGAAGACCTGCTCAGCCTCGGCACCATGAACGAGGAGATCGGCGCGTTGATCGAGGCGGCGGTGCGCGCGCGCTGCAACATCCTGGTGAGCGGCGGCACCAGCTCGGGCAAGACCTCGCTGCTCAATGCGATGGCGTACCACGTTCCCGTCACCGAACGCGTGATCACCATTGAGGACACGGCCGAACTGTCGCTCAATCATCCGCATGTGGTGCGCCTGGAAAGCCGGCCCGGTGGATTTGAGGGCACCGGCGTGGTGACGATCCGCGACCTGCTGCGCAACAGCCTGCGCATGCGACCAGACCGCATCATCGTGGGCGAAGTGCGCGGCGGCGAAGTGCTGGAAATGCTGCAGGCCATGAGCACCGGCCACGATGGATCGATGGGCACCATCCACGCCAGCAGCCCGCGTGAATGCCTGTATCGGCTGGAAATGCTGGCGGGCTTTGCGGGCTTCCAGGGCAGCGAGGTGAGCTTGCGCCGGCAGATCACCAACGCCATCGATTTCATCGTGCAGATCGGGCGGTTGTCCAACGGCAAGCGGCGCATCCTGTCGGTCACGGAAATTACCGGGCTGGGGGACAACATCATCTCCACGCAAGAGCTGTATCGCTACGAGCCGTATGTCGGCCCCGATGGCGAGGAGGTGGATCGTTGGACAGCGCTTGGCTTGCAGCCACACTCGCCCAAGCTGGCACGCATGCGTAATGCGGGGATGGATGGCGGCATGGGCGGGGGAGGCCTGGGCGGAGGATTCGGCGGCGGAGGCCGGTTCCATGTCTAACCAGGCGCTCTGGCTCGGTTGCCTTGCATTACTGCTGTTGGGCGGTGGGCTGATGCTCTGGGCCGAAGCCGTGCGCCGCCGCGAGCGTGAGGCATCGCGTGCGTTCGTGCGCGCGCAGACCGACCAGATCAACGCGCGCTACCAGGCCAACGCAGAGCCCGTGCCGACGGGCGTGCCTGACACGCTGCACCGCGTGTGGAACGATGCCCTGCGCCGCGCCGATATCGAGCCCAATCGCCGCTTCTATACGTTGTTGTTTGTGCCCGCCGCGCTGCTGGCGCTGGTGGCGTGGGCGGTGGCGGGGTTGCTGTCGGCCGTGACGGCGCTGGCGCTGTATGCGGTCATCGCAGGCTTCCTGTTTTGGAACCGCACCCGCCGCATCAACGAGCGCTTGCTGATGCAATTGCCTGGTTTTCTGGACGGCGTGGTGCGACTGATGAGCATCGGCAGTGCGGTGCCGGCGGCATTCCAGGCGGCCAGCGCCAACACCGAGCCGCCGCTGCGCAATTGCCTGGCCTCCACCACGCAGATGCAGCGCGCCGGCAAGGATCTTGATGCCGCGGTGCTGGCCGTCGGGCAGCAGTACCGCGTGAACGAGCTGGTGATGTTGGCCTCGGTATTGCGGCTGTCGCTGCGCTATGGCGGACGCGCCGACATCGTGATGGAGCGTACCGCCGCCTTCATGCGCGATCGCCAGCAAGCGCAGCGCGAGCTGATGGCACTGTCGGCTGAGACGCGCCTGTCCGCCTGGGTGCTAGGGCTGCTGCCGCTGGTGGTGGGCGGGCTGATCATCATGTCTAACGCGGCGTATGTGCTGTCGATGTGGCATGACCCGTTCGGGCGCACACTGATCATGGCCGCGTTTGGGCTGGAAGTGATCGGTGCGCTGGCGTTGGCCAAGTTGGCGAAGTCGGTGTAGGGGCGCATATGGACGACGTCTTTCTCACACTCAGCCTGACCGCCGCCACCGCTGGCTTGCTGCTGTTTGGCGGCATGGCGGTGCGCGCGGTGTTGATGCGCCACCGCAGCGTGCGCAAGCTCGATACGGCGTTGTCCAACGTGCGCGCCACCGCAGCCGGCGTGGTGCCCGCGGCCATGCCCGTGCCGGCGGCGCCCATGCAACCGCGGCCGCACGGCATGCGCGAAGCGCAGCAGTTGCAGCAGCAGATTGCCAAGGTGGGCCAACGCTGGATCGACACACCGTTGGGCCAACGCATCGTCACCGATGAAGACCGCAAGCTGCTGGAAGAGTGCGGCTTCTACGGCGAGCACGCCCGCACGCTGTTTGGGGGGCTGCGCATCTTGTTGCCGCCGGCGTCTGCGGTACTGGGCTTCATCCTGGCACCCACGGCGGGGCATGCCGTGCTGTGGGCGTTCATGGGTTTTGCGCTGGGGTATCTCGCGCCCAAGTGGTATCTCGGCTATCGCTCTTCAGACCGCCGCAAGCGTGTCGACGACGAGTTGCCGGTGATGGTCGACATGCTGCGCCTGCTGCAGGGCGTGGGCCTGTCGATCGACCAGAGCCTGCAGGTCATCGCCAGCGAATTCCACGGCATGTTGCCCGTGCTGGCCGGCGAGTTCGGGCGTGCCAACCAGCAGTTCGCTTCCGGCCGCCCGCGCGAGCAGACGCTGCTGCGCATTGCGCGCCTGTTTGACAACGAAGATCTGAAAGGCCTGATCACGCTGCTCACGCAGGTCGATCGCTTTGGTGGCGCGGTGCAGGAACCGTTGCGCCAATTCGGTCTGCGCCTGCAGGAGAACCGCCGCGCCCGCATGAAAGACCGCATCGGCAAGCTGACCGTCAAGATGACCATGGTGATGGTCATCACGCTGCTGCCGGCGCTGCTGATCATCACGGCAGGGCCGGGCTTTATGGGCGTAATGCGCAGCCTGAAACACGTCGCAGGAGGAGGTTGAGGTGACGACAATCCAGATCGCCATACGCGCGGGTAGTGCGCTCGCACTGGCCACACTGACGCTGCTGACGGGCTGTGGCTCGATGGTGGGCTCCGACATGAGCCGGCGTGCCGATGTCGATATCGAAGTGGCCCGTCAGCGTCAGAGCGAAGAAAAGGCCGAGATCAACAACCCGGCGACCTACCTGTCGTTGATCCGCAAGATGCAGGAGCAGGGGCTGTATTACGCATCGCTGGCGCATATCGACGAATATGAACAGCGCTACGGGCGTGCGCCCGAGGTGCTGCTGATGCGCGCGGATGCCCAGCGTGAAACTGATCAACTTGCGGTGGCCGAAGCCGGCTACCGCGCCGTCATTGCCGCCACCTCGGCCATGGGCGCTGGCACGCAGGGCGCGCTGCTCAATGCCGGTGCCTGGCGCGGCCTGGGCATCACGGCCGGCCGACAAGGCCACTTTTCCGAAGCTGCGCGCTGCCTGCAGGTGGCCGCCCAAGCCAACCCGACCGACGCCAACACCGTGAGCGACCTCGGCTATGCGCTGATGCGTGCGGGCGAGGTTGAGCAGGCACGCGTGCCGCTCATGCAGGCTCAACAAATGGCAGAAACCAACCCGAAGATCGCCGGCAATCTCGTGATCTGGCTGACCGTGAATGACCGCAAAGACGATGCCGCATCGCTGGCAGCGCACGCGCAGCTGAGCCCCGCCGCACGCAAGGCCATCGACGACGACGCAGCGCGCGTGAAGAGCGCCTGGCGCGACCGGCGCATCGCCCGTAATGCTGCGCCAGCCGTGCCGGTTGTGGCGCGCACCGTCGCCGCAACGCAAGTCACCAGTGTGGCCACTGCGTCTGCCAAGCCTGTCGCAACTGCGGCGGGCCGTCCATCCATCAACCCGCTTGCGTTGCAGCGCGGGCGTTTGCTCGACACCCTGGAGAACGCGCAATGATCCATCGGATGCTGTTGACCGCCGGTATGGCGGCATGGCTTGCAAGCGGGGCAGTGGGTGCCCAGGGCTTCTCGGGCTCGGCGCAGGCAAACGCAGAGCCCCCTGCGCCCAACGTCGGCAACCACGTTGGTGACGCCACGCGCGGGCTGCTCAAGGCCCAGCGCGAGGGCACGTACGCCGGCGAGTTCGTGCCGCTGCGTGGCGAACAGGCTGCGCTGGCGTATCAGCGCTATCTCGATTCGTTCAACAAGCCGATGCCCGGGTTGTCGCAGTCAATACCGAGCCCGAAGTCCTTCTCGTCTGGTCAAGCCACAACTGCACGTTGAGTCTGCGTCGTGAAGCCGCTTATTGCCACCCCTCGTAATGCCGCTGTGTTGAGTCGCTCCCCGCGCGGCGCCATCAGCGTGATGACCGCTGCTTTTGTGGCGACCGTCGGCCTGGCCGTGCTGGTGTCGATCGATATCGGCAACCTGTTTTACTCGCAGCGCGCGCTGCAAAGGGCGGCGGATCTGGCGGCGATGGCGGCGGTGCTGCAGCTGGGCGACGCCAACAATGCCGCGCAACAGAGCGTGAATCAGAACGGGTTGAGCATCACCCCCACTGTGCAAGTGGGGTTTTGGGACAACGTTTCCGGTACCCCGCCGACCTATTTCACGCCCCAGGCGATGATGGACGGCACCACCAACGCGGCGAAAGTCACCCTGACGGAGAACGTGCCGTATTTCTTTACCGTGGGGCAGCGCAACCTGACGGCCACGGCCATTGCTGCAAACACGTCCATTGTGTCGTTCTCATTGGGCTCCGGCCTGGCCGCCACGGACGCCAACCGCAACCAGGCGCTTGGCCTGCTGCTGGGCGGCAGCGTCAATCTGGTGTCCTACAGCGGCTTGGCCAATGCCAACATCCGGCTGGGCGACTTGGCGGTGGCGTTTGGAGCCGGCAGCGTGAAGGAATTGCTGGCGCTGAACGCAAGCGCTAAAACGCTGCAGAGCTTCATTCAGACGGTGCTGAGCCTGGCAAACATCAGCGGCGTGACGGTGGGCGTGATGCCCGCCAGCGGGTCAGCGGCGAGCAACCAGATCCTGATCAGCAACGGCCTCATTAACCAGCCCGTCGATTTGGTGGCGCGCACCTCCAGCGTCGGGATCCTCAATGTTCTGCAGGGCGATAGTGTTGCGCAGGCGGATTTTCTATCGCAGCCGAGCAACGAGCGGGCCGCGGCGGACACGACGGTCAATGCACTCGATCTAATCACGGCCGCCGCACAGATCGCCAACGGTGAATCCGCGGTCAACGTGCCGGCGCTTGCGATCAATGCGCCCGGGGTCGGTACGGTCAATGTCAGCCTGAAGGTGATTGAACCACCGGTCATCGCCATCGGGCCGGCCGGCAAGGATGCCTCGGGCAATTGGCGGACGCAGGCGAAGACAGCCCAGGTGCGCGTTGGGTTGGGCGTCAATGTGTCAGCGCCAGGGTTGCTGTCGATGAACTTGCCGATCGGCCTGCTGGTCGCCAGTGCGCAGGCAGGCGCCAAGAAAAACACCTGCGCCGTGCCCAGGTCTCAATCCACAGCCACCATCAGCGTGTTGCCGCAGCCTGTATCGGTATGTCTTGCGCAAGGCGCGGATACGGCCGTGAATAGCACGACCGCCTGCGCATCGGCGAGTCCGGCCCCGGTTGCGTCGGTGACGGTGCCCCTTGTGACAACCGTGACGGTGGGTCTGAAAGCCAATGTGGTGCCGCTGTCCAACACGAGTTGGACGGATGAGACGATCGCCGTTTCGCAAATCGGCAAAACGCCGCAAACCGATGTCAATGGCAATGCCCCGCCGAGGGTGTCCACGTGCGCCGTCGGGCAGTCGGCCTGCACCAATCTGGGCGGGCTGCTCAGCGGCTTGCAGCCCACGATCTCGACCTCTCCATCGACGCCATTGACTGGGGTGGTGAACGCAGTGCTGGCCCCCGTGCTGGCGCTCTTGACGTCAACCTTGAGCCTGATCGGGCCACTTCTCGATACGGTCATCATCAACACCGTGGGGCCGTTGCTGAACGCCATCGGGCTGGACATTGGCTACGCCGATGTGGCCTTGCGCTCGCTCGACTGCGACGCAGCTGACCTCGTGTACTGACATGGACGCAACACCATGAAAACCGATCGCTGGGCGTACGAAGCGCTTGAGATCTTCGTGTGGGAAGGGCGGCACGACATTGCCGAGCGCGTGACGCGGTTCATGGCGCCGTTCGGGGCCGAGGTGATCCGCGCCGGCGGCATCGACTTCCAGCCCGCCGAGCCGCGCATGAAGCCGAGCGTGGCCATCATCAGCGCGTCGGTGGTGGAAAGCGGCGGCTTTACCGTGCTGGACTGGCAGGCCGCGCAGGGGATGCCGGTCATCTGGGTGGCCGCCGATACCTTGCAAGACTCAAGCCGCTTCCCGCCTGAATACACCCACGTGCTAGGGCCGGACTTTGGCGCGGCGGAGTTGCGCGCGCAGATTGCCAAGGTGTTGCCGTCGATGACGTCGGCGCAAGATGCATCACCCGACCAGAGCGCCCTGGTGGCCGCGTCGCCGGCCATGCATGGCTTGCTGGAGCAGGTCGACACCTTTGCCGACTGCGACAGCAACGTCATGCTCTACGGCGAAACGGGCGCCGGCAAGGAGCGCATCGCGCGTCTGCTGCACGACAAGAACAGCGTCTACGGCAAGGGCCCGTTCGTGGCCGTCAACTGCGGGGCCATTCCCGATGGCCTGTTCGAATCGCAGTTCTTCGGCCACGCCAAGGGCGCGTTCACCGGCGCCATGTATGCACACCGAGGCTACTTCGAGCAAGCCAATGGCGGCACGCTGTTCCTCGATGAACTGGGCGATCTGCCGCTCTATCAGCAGGTCAAGCTGCTGCGCGTGCTGGAAGACAGCGAGTGCACGCGCTTGGGCTCCACGGTGCCCGTCAAGCTGGATTTCCGCCTGGTGGCCGCCACCAACAAGAACCTGCGCGAGATGGTGGCCACGGGCAAGTTCCGCGCCGATCTGTATTTTCGTCTGGCCGTGATCGAGCTGCGCATTCCCAGCCTGGAGCAGCGCGGCGCGGAAGATAAAGTGGCGCTGCTGCTGTCGTTCCTGCGATATCTGCTGGGCGACAAAACCTACGAGAGCTTGCCACCCGTGCCCGAATGGGTGCGCGCCTCCGTCGGGCGCGCGTACTTTGCCGGCAACGTGCGTGAGCTGCGCAACCTGGCCGAGCGCATCGGCATCACCTTGCGCCAGTTCGGCCGGTGGGAAGAGGCGCGCATTCTGCCGCTGTTCGCCGGCTTGCAGCGTGAGGCATTTGACCGCGAGGGCAGTCAAGGAGGGCACAACGGTTACGGCGGCAACGGTAACGGTAGCGGCGACGGCGGGGAAGAACGGCGCCGCATCCTTGCCGCGCTGGACGCCAACCACTGGCGCCGCCAAGACACCGCCGCCACGCTCGGCATCAGCCGCAAGGTGCTGTGGGAAAAGATGCGCAAATACCAGATTGCCGACGGGGAAACCGAGTTGCGCGAGCTGGAGTAAGCGCCGCTAACAAAACTGTCCTGGCTAGGCGTGCCGACGCAGACAGTACGCGTAGTACCGAGTGTTGGTCACTGCGGGAGGCGCAACGACGCCAGGGCGGTTTTGTTAGCGGCTCTAAGGCGCTGAGCCCGATACAACACCCTCCCGCCCGATGGGGCTGCGGGCACGCCACTCGGGCAGCGGATCGCGTATAGTTTTCGGCTGCAAACACCTGCGCAGAATCCACAGGGTCGAGATGACAACTACAAAACAGTCAGGGAAGGCGTCGCAACAGGCGTTTCAGAGGGGATGGGCCATCGCGGCCGCGGTGGCCATCATGGCGGGCACGTCGGCCTGTGCGCCGGTTGTGACGCAGAGCCCCGCAGCACCACCCACCGCCATCACACCGATTGCCGCCGCTCCCGTGCCGGCATTGACCGCCACCGTGGGGCAACCGGCCACCGCAGCCGTCAGCACGCAGGCCACCACCCCCAGCACGGCACGGGCGGAACGTCCGGCCCCGAACAGCAGCGCCGTGCTCGAACTGCAACAGCGCATGCAGGCCCAGGAACTGTCGGAATTGCGCACCACCTACAACGGTGCCTATGGCGCCAGCCTGCTGTTTGCGCAGAGCGATCTGACGTATTACGTGACGCTGTTCCAGCAGAAAGACCTCTGGCGCGTCATCAAGACCACCAACGAAGCGCAGGCCGAACGCCTGTACAGCGACTTTGCCAAGCAAACGCGCACGATGGCCGACCTGGAGCTGCAGCGCATCCGCCTGGAAGCCCAGAAGGAGCGTGCCGAGCGCAGGATTGCCGCGCAGCAGGAACAACTACGGGGCCTGAAGACCGATCTCGACATCCAGCGCCAGCAACAGGCCCAGGCCCAGGAGCGCCAGAAGGTCGCCCGTACGGAAGCCGAGGCGCTGGACATCGAACGCCGTGCCGCCCGCGCCCGTGTGGACGAGCTGCAGCGCCAGATCCGCGAGCTGGAAGCGCAAGTCAACGCACCGTTCAACCCGGCGCAGCCGCAACGCCGTCGCTGACAAGCGCATCGCTCCGTTCCCCAACAATCGGGCGGCCCACGGGTCGCCCGATGCACTTTTAGGGGCGGCTGTTCAAACACGGCCAGGCGGTTTGATCGGTAGCGGTGGTGCGCGTAGATTGGCTGGCACTCCACTTTCGCAGTCGATCGCGCATGCGTTCTGCTTCCGAGTTGCCCGCCAATGTCTCCGCCATGGTCGATCTGGCGGTGCAGCCCCTGCCACAGCCCCTCCCATTGCCCATCCCGCAGCCCAAAGGCTTGCCGTGGCTGGGCAACCTGCTGCAATTGCCCAAAGACCGCGTGGCCCAGACGTTTCTGGAGATCAGCCGGCAATTCCCCCAAGGGCTCTATCAGCTCGACTTTGCCGGCCGGCGTGTGCCGTTCGTCTATGCCGCTGATCTGGTGGCCGAGCTGTGTGATGAAACCCGTTTTCGCAAGCTGATCGGCCCGCCGCTGTCGTTCCTGCGGGCGGGGGCGGGCGATGGCCTTTTCACCGCGCATCCGGACGAACCCAACTGGGGCAAGGCGCACCGCATCCTGCTGCCCGCGTTCAGCCAGCGCGCCATGAAGGGCTACTTTGACGTGATGCTCGAGGTGGCCAATGCGCTGGCCAACACGTGGGCGCGGCAAGGTCCCGACGTCGACATTTCCGTCGCCGACGACATGACGCGGCTCACGCTCGACACCATTTCGCTGGCGGGCTTTGGCTACCGCTTCGACTCGTTCAACACGCCTGCGCTGCATCCGTTTCTGTCGGCCATGGTGGGCGTGCTGTCCGAAGCCATGGGCAGGCTCACACGCCTGCCGATCAAAGACCGCTTCATGCGCGCGCACCATCGCCAGTTCGCGCAAGATGTGGCGGCCATGCACCAGCTTGTGGACGAGGTGATCCGCGCGCGCCGCCAGGCGAAGGACGGCACCACCGGCGCGAGCGATCTCCTGGGGCTGATGCTCAACGCACGCGACCCGGTGACGGACGAGCCGCTGGACGACACCAACATCCGCTTCCAGGTCATCACCTTCCTGATTGCCGGGCACGAAACCACCAGCGGGCTGCTGACCTTCGCGCTGTATCTGCTGCTGCGCCACCCGGCGGTGCTGGCGCAGGCCTATGCCGAGGTCGACCGCGTCCTGCCGGGCGACACCGTGCCGCAGTACGGGCACCTCGCGCAACTTGACGTGATCGAGCGCGTGCTCAAGGAAACGCTGCGCCTGTGGCCGACCGCGCCGAGCTTTGGCGTGGCACCGTATGAAGACACGCGTATCGGTGGGCGTTACGTCATCCCCAAGGACCAGCGCGTCGTGATGGTGCTGATGGCGCTGCACCGTGACCCAGCGGTGTGGGAGCGGCCCGAGGTGTTCGACATCGACCGCTTCCTGCCCGAGAACGAGGCCCGCATCCACCCGCACGCCTACAAGCCCTTCGGCAATGGTGAGCGCGCGTGCATCGGCCGCCAGTTCGCGCTGACTGAAGCCAAGCTCGCGCTTGCGATCATCCTGCAGCGCTTTGCGTTGTCCGACCCGTACGACTACGCCTTCCACATCAAGGAAACGCTGACGCTCAAGCCAGAAGGTTTCCGCCTGCGCGCACGGCGGCGTAGCGCGCGTGAGCGGTTGGTGGTCGCGATGCCGTCCATGGTCGACGCCCGCGCGGACGCCAATGCGCTCACCGCACTCGCCGGTGGCGGAGCGCCGATGCATGTGCTGTATGGCGGCAGCCTCGGCACCTGCCAGGACATCGCTGAGCAGCTGGCGGCCGCGGCGTCGCGAGCTGGTTTTGATGCCAAGGTGGCACCGCTCGACACCGTGGCCGACACGCTGCCGCAAACCGGCACGTTGATCGTGGTGGCGGCCACCTACAACGGCCGTGCGCCGGACAGCGCGCGCACGTTGGAAGCGCGGCTCGATGCCTGCGATGGGCCGACACGGCAAGCGCCCGGTCTGCGCTATGCAGTCTTGGGTTGCGGCAACTCGCAATGGCCGGCGTTTCAGGCGTTTCCGAAGCGGGTGGAGGCGATGCTGGCAGCGTCGGGCGCGCAAGCCATCGTGCCGCGCGGCGAGGCGGACGGCAACGGCGGTTTCGACGCCGCCGTCGATGCGTGGACGCGCAGCCTGTGGAGCGCGCTCGGCGCCCGCCAGACGCAGGCCGAGGTGTCGCCCGTCCGTGTGGACTATCTCGCACCCGACGCCATGCGCGCCGCCACATTGCCCGCCAACGCGCGGGCGATGCGCGTGCTCAGTAACGAAGAACTCGTCGGCGATCCAGCCGGCCTATGGGATTTCGCCCGCGAGGCGCCACGCGGCCCCACACGCCACCTCACCGTGCAATTGCCGGAGGGTGTGACCTATGCGACAGGCGACCATTTGGCCGTGCACCCACGCAATGCGGACGACCGCGTCGATGCGGCCATTGCCCGGCTCGGGCTGGAAGGCGAGGCACTCGTCACGCTGACTGCGCAATACGCGCATGTTCGCCACCTCCCACTGAATCGGCCCGTGACGGTGCGGCAGTTACTGCGCGATTTTGTGGAACTGCAAGACACTGCCACCGCGCGCGACATTGCCGCGCTACATGCGGCCACGCGCTGCCCATTCACGCGTGGCCAGCTCGCGGTGTGGATGGACGGCGACGAAGCCGCCAAGCGTTTCGACGAGGACATTCACGCCGCGCACGTGAGTGTGCTGGACTTGCTGATCCGCTTTCCCGCCATTGAGCTGACGCTGGAGGGGTTGCTCGCGCGCGTGGGTGCCATGCGGCCGCGCTTCTATTCGATTGCGTCATCGACACGCGTATCGCCCCGGGTAGCGGCGCTGACGGTGGGCACGGTGTCGGGGCCGGCGTGGTCAGGCGTGGGCACGTATCGTGGCACGGCATCGCACTACCTGATGCAGTTGCAGCCCGGTGCGGAGATCGCCGCGGCCTTGCGCACGCCCAACCCGCCGTTCGCGCCCGATACAGACCCCAGCAAGCCGATGGTGCTGATTGGGGCTGGCACCGGCATTGCGCCGTTCCGTGGTTTTCTGGAGGAGCGCGCCGCGCAGCAGTCTGCGGGCGACGCCGTGGCGGCATCGCTGCTGTGCTTCGGTTGCCGCCACCCGGAGCATGACTTCCTCTACCGCGACACCTTGCGCGTGTGGGAAGACGCTGGCTTGGTGCGCATTTTCCCCGCGTATTCGTGCGTCGAGGGGTATCCACACCGCTTTGTGCAGCACGCATTGTGGGACGCGCGAGAGGCTGTCTGGGCCGCGTTCGACGCGGGTGCCACGGTGTATGTGTGCGGAGATGGCCGCGCCATGGCGCCTGCCGTGCGCGACACGCTCATCCGCATGCACCAGGCGCGCCATGGCAGCGACTTGGCTGCCGCATCGGCCTGGCTGACCGCGCAGATGCAGTCTGGGCGGTATCGGCAGGATGTCTTCAATTGAGTGCGGGAGCGGTCGCCAAGGTTGATGTACTGCAAGCCCGCAGGGCAGTGGCGGGCATGCCGCATGTTAGGATTTGCCCTCCGAGTTCCGTGCTTTTGGCCTGGTGACGCCCTGTCTGACGCGTCCGGCGCGGCACTCCCGAGGAGAAATGACAATGCGACGCCGAATCAAAGCGTCCTGGACCGCGATTCTTGTGTTTGCCCTGGTGGGCGCCGGTTATCTGTGGATGTACCGGTTCGAGCCGCTGCTCTCTGGCGAGGCGGGCAGCGACGTGTTCGTGTGGGACCGCTGGACCCACCGTGTCTGCGCACTGAGCGACACCGGTGCCGCCACTGAATGGCATTGCGACAACGCCATGGAAACCGATGGCGCCGGCGGCAACACCAACAATTCCGACGTGTCCACGCGCCTGCGCATGCGCGACGCCGTGCAGCATCTCAAGCTGTAACGTTCCCGTACCTGCTGATTTTTCATACCCGCCCGCCTTCGCTGCGGGCGTTTTGCGTTTTTGCCTCAGCCCTTGCTCGGCTCGGCGGCATCCACCAGCTCGGGGGCGGGCACGGCGGGCAGCTTGCGTACCTGCGAGCCCTCCATACGCCCATGGCGCTGGAACGGGCCGAGATTCTGCGGCTGCCCCGACTCCAGCGCGCGTTCAATCGCTGCCAGCACGCGCACGTCGGCCAGACCCTCTTCGCCATTGGGCTCGGGCTCGCGGTTATGCAGGATGCAATCGGAGAAGTACTGCAGCTCGCCGCCAAACTGGTTGGTGGCTTCAAAGGCCTGCTCGCGGCTCTTGCCGCCAAGCGTAAGCCGATGCCGCAGACCCACCCCAAACAAGAAGCCGGGCGAGACCTCCAGATCCCCCTCCGTGCCGACGATGCGGTATTGATCCACATTGGCGCTGCTGTAGCTCACCACAAACTGGGCGACGCGGTGGCTGGCAAAACGCAGCGTCACAGCCACCGTATCGTCAAAGTTGAAAGCCAGCCCTGGATCGCGTACGCCAATGGCGGACACCTCCACCGGCTCTTCGCCAAACAGGTTGCGTACGGCGTTGATCGGATACACCCCCATGTCGGATACGGGCCCGGCCCAATAACCGTGGCTGGCCCGGTGGTTGGACGGCGCCACAGATTGGCTGAATGTCGCCGAGAACGCGCGCACCTGCCCCAATTTGCCGGAGCGTACGAGCTCAATGGCGGCCAGCGTAGCGGGCTCGAAATGCAACCGGTAGGCGATCATCAATTTGGCGTTGCCGGATCGGGCAGCGTCGATCATGGCTTCACAGTCGGCTTCGCTCGTAGCCATGGGTTTTTCCAGCAGCACGTGCACGCCGCGTTGCAGGGCGGGCAGGGCGTATTGCCGGTGCATGTCGTTGGGCAGGGCGAGATAGATGGCGTCGATCTCGCCGCTGGCCAGCAACTGCTCGTAGTCGGCATAGCCGTGGATGTGCTGGATGCCGTAGCGTGCGCCGAGCGCATGGGCCTTGACCGCGTCGCCCGTTACCAGGGCTGTGACGACGGAGTTGCCGCTTTCGGCCACGCCGGGCAAAAACGCCGCCTGCGATATCCACCCGGCCCCGACCACGGCGTAGCGCACCGGCTTGTGGACGGTGCGCGCGGGTGCGGCTTGCGGCTCACGCTCAACCTCATGAAAAGCGGTAGACATGACAATTCCTTTGCAATCGTTGCGCACGGTCGCGCTGGCGCCGTGGTGCAGCGCGCAAAACCGTGCGGAGGTCTAGAACGATTAGCAAAGGCGGTGCCCGCGGTGGGTGGCGCGCGCCGTATCAACCTTTGGCGGCCGACCTAGCGATGCTCGGGGTGCTCGGCGCGGCTGTCACTGGGGGCTTGCTCGCGTTCGTTCAGGCCGTAGTCGCGCACCACGTGGGCGATGCGCAGGCGGTAGTCGGCGAACCCGTGTTCGCGGCCGAAATGCTGGGCGGCGCGGTGCTGCTCCAGGTTGCGCCAGGCCTTGACGGCCTCTTCATCGCGGAAAAACGAGAGGGACAGCATCTTGTCCGGGTCCGTAATGCTCTGAAAGCGCTCGACGGAGATAAAGCCGTCGATTTGCTCCAGCAGCGGTTTCAGGCGCGCGGCCACGTTGAGGTAGGCATCGCGCTGGCCCGGGGCGGGCACGACTTCAAAGATGACGGCAATCATTTGCGGCTCCAGTGAGGGCAATCAGGCGTGAAAGAGAGGAATACGCGCGTTGGGTGACGGCCGATACGTGACTTCGCCCAGGCCGGCGAGCCACCGTGCCGCACTGGCCAAGCTCAGCAGATGCCGCACCGTTTCGCGCGCGATGACCACGGCCAGCGTTTCGGCAGGGCAACGATGGTCGCCGCCGCCGAAGGTCCATAGGCGCGGCTGCACGCGGGCCATGTCGAAGCGCAGCGGGTCGGGGTTGGCTTTTGCATCCACGTTGGCTGCGGCCAGCAGCACGAGGATCTTGTCGCCGGCGCGCATGGGTTGGCCGAGCAGCGTGGTGTCTTGGGCGACGAAGCGGCGGGTGTTCTGCACGGGCGCGTCCAGGCGCAGGACTTCGCGCACGAATGGCTCGATCTCGGCAGGCTGCGCGCGAAGGCGATCGGCCAACGCCGGCTGCCGCGATAGCACGACGATGCAGTTGCCCAGCAAGCCCGCACATGCGTCGTAGGTTTGGGCGAGCAATGCGGCGAGGTTGCTGATCTGCGCATCGTCATCGTCGGTCGCAAGGGGAGAATCGGCAAAACGCTGCTGCAGGCGGCTGACCGCGGTATCGGCATGTTGCACGGTCGAGGCATCGGCGCCGGGGCTCAATGCCGCCAGGTACGCAGCAATGTCGGCTTGGCAGGCGGCCGTATCAGCACGATCGTCGAGCAGCGTTTGCGCGATCGTGGCAAGCGGTACGCGGAAATGGGCGTCGGCGCGTAGCGCGGTGTCGAGATGTGCCACGTCGGGCAGGGCGGCATAGGCTTGCCGATGCGCGCGGGCTGCCAGCGCGGCAACGTCCAGGCGGCCCAATGCGGCCATTACCATGGCTTTGCGCGCGCCGTGGTCAGGGCCGTCGATCTGGCGGACGAGGCGGCTGAAGAATGTGCCCGTGGGCGATGCGGCGACGGCTTTGGGCACCGGTTCACCGACCGGGCGGACGCGGCATGCAGCGCTGCCCAGGACAGCGTCGACGGCATCTGCGCCAGCGGCAATCCACCAGCCCAGGGTCCCATCGAAAAACAGCGGCCGCGTGGCGGCAAGCTCCGCATAGTAGGGCGTGGGATCGGGGTGCACGATGGCGTGCAGCGGGTCGGCAGGCGGAGCGAGGGTGGTGTCCATGGGGCAATCGCAATTTGGGCGCAGGAGTAAGATGCCCCATTGTCTGGATGGTCCCTTCGCCTGTCACGCGCCAACAGTTTGGTCTGCACCGAACCATGACTGCATCGTCCCCCGCCGCACCCCCCGTTACTCAACCTGCAACGCAACCGGATATCGGCCGCGTGGCCGCCACCATTGGTGACCCGACCCGCATCCGCATGTTGCTGCTGTTGATGGAAGGGCGGGCCCTCACCGCCAAGGAACTCGCCTACGGCGCGGGTGTGGAGCCCGCCACGGCCAGCGCGCACCTGCGCCGGCTTGAAGGCGATGCGCTCATCACCTCACTGGCCAGCGGGCGCTACAAGTACTTCGGGCTGCGCTCGCCGGCGGTGGCGGAGATGATCGAATCGCTGCTGGTGGTCGCGCCTGAAAAGCCGGCCGACCCGCGCCGGTCCACCGTGCCGGAAAACCTGCGTGCCGCGCGGCTCTGCTACGACCATCTGGCCGGGCAGTTGGGCACCGAGGTGTCGGCCACGCTGCTGGCGCGCGGCTGGCTGAACCCGCAGGACGCCACCCACGCCGCATACGATGTCACGCCCGAGGGCGAGCGCGCCTTCGCGGCCATTGGTATCGACGTGAACGCGTTGCAAAAAGGCAGCCGAGGCCGGCGCCGCTTTGCCTACGGCTGCATGGATTGGAGCGAGCGCCGTCCGCATCTGGCTGGCGCGCTTGGCGCGGCTGTGGCGGAACGCTGCATCGCGCTGGGGTGGCTGGCGCGACAGAAGCACTCGCGTGCGCTGGTGGTGACGGAGGTGGGGCAGGGGGATCTGCGCGCGTGGCTCGCACGCTGACTGCTTAGGCCATGCGTGCGGGCACGGTGTGTTGAGGTCGCTGCCGCGGTTGCGCACGTCTGCGCCGATCCAGGTACAGCCACCACCCCGTTGCCGCAAACACCGGCAGCATGAGCGCTCCAATCATCACCAACACCACGCCGATCGGGCCGAAATAGCGCCCGTTGTGCAACGGCAGCATGCCGGCCAGCAAACGCTGCATCGGGGGCTTGTCGGCAAAGGCCTCGTTGCGTACGGCTGCACCCGTGATGGCATCCAGCGTGAGTCGATTGAACGCGCGATCGTGCGGGGCGTCCGCAGGCAGCCAGTTGATTTCCACCTTGCCGTTGCGCGTGTCGTCTATGCGCATTGTGGCGGTGCCGTAGTTGGGCGCGGTCGCGACGAAATGCGTCCATACACGTTCCAATGCGGCTTCGTCCAGCGGTTTGCGCGGGCCTTCCAGCGCCTTGGCTTTGACGGCCACCGGCATGCCGGCCATGCGCTGCAACCCTTCGCGGTACCAGTCATACGCCCAATACAACCCGCTGAACGCAGCCAGCAGATACAGCGGCAACACCAGCGTGCCGACGACGGTATGCACGTCCCACCAGCGGATGCGCCCCGCGCGACTCCAGCGGATGACGAGCCAGCTCCGCCAGTTGGTGATGCGTTTCGGCCACCGCAGATACAAGCCGGACAGCGCCATCAGCACCAGGGCGATGGTGCTCGCGCCAACGATCTGCTTGCCCACCTCATCGGCCAGCAACGTGCGGTGCAGCAGCTTGGTGGTGGCAAAGAACGCTTGCCCACGCGCTTCGGGCAGCAATGTGCCGGCGGCCGGATCGATGTAGCGCAATTCACCACGGCTGCTTCCGCCGCGTTGGCCGGGCGGCCAGGCATACCAGACGCGCCACGGTTCGGTCGGGTTGGAGGCGGCGGTGATGAAGGTGACGGGGCGCTCAGCGATGGCCGCCCGGGCCTGGGCAGCCACCTGCGGCAGCGTCGGCGCAGGGCCGTGATGGGCAGGCAGGCTGAACATGCTGGGGTTGAGCCAGCGCAGCAGTTCATCCTCGTATGCCATCAGCGCGCCGGTGGTGCCGACCACGGCCAGCACCACGCTGGCCGACAACCCGATCAGCCAGTGCAAGCGGAAGAGCACCCGTCGCAGCATCACCGTCTTACATCTTGTACCGCACGCCCAGCAGAGCCATGCGCGGTGCACCCGGCATGTTGTAGTTCTCGGCGCCGCCGTGGGCCGAGACGTAGTACGCGCGGTTGAACAGGTTCTGCAGGTTCAGCGTCACGTCCACATGCTTGCTGCGATAACCGGCGCCCAGGTCGACGGTCATATAGCCGGGCAGCGTCGTCAGGTTGTACTGCGATGCGTAGCGCGCGCCTTCGGCACGCACGCCGCCGGCCACGTAGAAGCCGTTCGGCAGATCGTGCTTGAGCCACAGCGAACCACTATGCCGGGGCGTGAGCGACGGCTGGTTGCCGTTGACGGCCACCGTGCCGCTGCGGTCGAACGGGTTCTCCAGGCGGCCGTTCAGATACGCGTAGCTGGCCATGAGCGACCACGTCTTGGCAATCTCGCCCGTGAACGACAGCTCCAGCCCGCGCGTGCGCTGCGTGCCGATGGGCACGCCCAGCAGCGTAACGGGGTCGGCGGCTGTCAGGTTGGTCTGCTTCATGTCGAACAGCGCGGCCGTCACGCTGGCGCCGGACGAGAGGTCGTACTTGGCGCCAATCTCGTAGTTGGTGGTCCGCTGCGGCGCCAGCGCGCTGCTGTTGGTGAAGAACGTAAAGCTATCCGCCAGCGGCTGGAACGAGCGGCTGTACGACGCATACAGCGACAGCGGCTCGATCGGGTGATACACCACGCCCAGGCGCGGGCTGACCGGCTTGTCGGTACGCGCCAGGTCGGCATTGCGCGGGGTCAGGTCGTCGCGGCTCTGCTTGAGGATTTCGTAGCGCAAGCCCGCGAGCACCGTCCATTGCGGCGAGAACTTGATCAGGTCTTGCACATAGGCGGCGTAGGTCTCGTTGTGCGACAGGCCGTAGTTGGTTGGCGTCGCGTTGGCAGGGACCGCCGGCAGCACCGGCAGCACGGGGTTGAACAGGTTGACTGTGGTCGTGCCTGCAGCCGCCGCCACGCGGTCGCTTTTGTCCTGATACCCGAGTTCGATGCCGTACAGCAGGGTGTGCTCGACACCGAAAGTGTTCGCCTTCTGCGTGAGTTCGTTCTGCCAGACAGTGCCGCGGTCGCTGCGGTTGCGCTGGTTCACGCCGAGGCGCGCGGTCGGCACGGCGCCATCAACGATGCTGTTGACGGTCACGTAGTTGTTGCGGCCGAGCGAATACTCGTAGTTGCGCACCACGCTGTGAAACGACCACTGCTCGTTGAAGCGGTGGTCCAGCGTGCCGGTCACGCTCTTCATGGTGGAGTTGACATTGCCGGCGCCTGCATTGGCCGAGCCGTAGCGTGTTTCGATCGGCACGTTGACCGGGCGGCCGCGGTACGACGGCACGCCCTGGTCGGCAATGCGGTTGTCGTGCAGGTAGTCAAACTGCACCGTCAGCTTGGTATCGGGCGACAGGTTGAACAGGAACGATGGCGAAATCGCCTGGCGACGCAGGAAGTAGTCGTTGCGGAAACCGCCCGAGTCTTCCACCGCGCCCGTCAAGCGCGCGCGGATGGCGTCGTCATTGATGGACGTGTTCAGGTCGAACTCCGCGCGCTTCTGGCCCTCGGTGCCCACGACCACGCCCACTTCCGCCAGCGGCGTGGCCAACGGTTTCTTGGTCACGCGGTTGATGATGCCGCCCGATGAACCGCGCCCGTACAGCACGGCGGCGGGGCCTTTCAGTACTTCAATGCGGTCGATGTTCGACAGGTCGCGGAAGTACAGCGAGTCATCGCGCAGGCCGTCGACGTACTGATCGTTGATCGACGAGAACCCGCGAATGGTCACCTGGTCGCGCTGCGCGTCCCCCAGCGAGGCGGACACGCCCGGCACATTGCGCAGTGTGTCGTTGATCGACAGCGCGCCCTGGTCCTGGATCACCGCACGCGGCACCACGTTCACGGATTGCGGAATCTCGCGCAGCGGCACCGGGATCTTCGTGGCTGTGTTGGCGATGGGCGTGTCGTAGCTGGTGTTGCTGCGCGCGCCGGTGACCGTGGAGGTGGGCAGCGTGCCCGCGTCGGCTGCCGCAATCGTGTCGGCCGCCATCGCGGCATTCCAGAGTGGCAGCGTCCCCAGGACGGCCAGAGACAGACGCAGACCCTCTCGTCGAAATTTCGGCGGCATTGCAGTTCCCGTAAAGTAAATAGCTCCGCCTTCGCGGAGGAGGCCGCCTTGCCCACCACAGCCGGCGCGCCTTCAGAGTTTGAAGGCGCAGATACTAATGAGAATAATTCCTATTTACAAGAGGGTTAAACAACGCTTTTGACGGCGGGCAAATCCGGCAGAGCTCAAACGCAGCAACTTTCGTTGAACCTGTCGCCGATTGCCGGCACCAAATTGCGCGCCGCGCATCTGAACAACGGCTTTCCGCTTTCCTTTCCATATGCTTTCTTCATCACGTCTGCCGTCGGCAGTGCGCGTTGCTCTTGTGGGCTACGGGTACGCCGGCAAACTGTTCCATGCCGCCCTGGTGGATGCCACGCCGGGCCTGCAACTGAGCGTTGTCGGCTCCAACCGGCCGGACGCTGTCCACGCGGACCGGCCCGATGTGCTGGTCTGTACGCCCGAGGCCGCTGTCACCCATGCGGACGTTGATCTCGTCGTCATCGCCGCCCCCAATGACCGACATGCGCCCTTGGCCGAAGCCGCGCTGCGCGCCGGCAAGCACGTCGTTGTCGACAAGCCGTTCACCACCACGCTGGCCGAGGCGCGCCACCTGGCACGCGTGGCGCGCGAAACGGGTCGGCTGTTGTCCGTCTTCCAGAACCGCCGGTGGGACAGCGATTTCCTGGCCGTGCAGGCCGTACTTGCCGGTGGTGCTATCGGGGAGGCCATGCATGTGGAGGCGCATTTCGATCGCTACCGGCCCCAGGTGCGCGCACGGTGGCGCGAGCAGGCCGGGCAGGGCACGGGCATCTGGTTTGACCTCGGCCCGCATCTGATCGATCAGGCATTGCTGCTGCTCGGCTTGCCGGATGCGGTGAGCGCGTCGTTCGCCCGCCAGCGGTCCGGCGCGGAAACGCCCGACTGGGCGCACGTGGTTCTGCACGTTGGCGAGCGACGCGCCATTCTGCACGCGAGCATGTTGGTGGCGGGCGGCGCGCCGCGCTGGATCGTGCACGGGACGCGCGGCTCGTTTATCAAGCGGCGGATGGATCAACAGGAAGCGCAGTTGCTGGCGGGCATGGAGCCCGGCGCGGCGGGCTGGGGCGCGGATGACGATGCGAGCGTCCTCATCGACGGCGCAACGTCTGCCGCCACCGAAGTCGCCACGCCGGCCGGTGATCAGCGCACTTACTACGCTGCCATGCGCGACGCGATCCTTGGCCGCTGCGCCAACCCCGTGCCGCCCGCGCAAGCCGTTGCGGTGATGGCGGTGCTCGAAGCCGCCGTGGCCGCCGCCGAAACCGGCACGGCCGTCGTGCCCGACCTCACCGACACGGAACGCATCGACTGGCATGCCGCTCGAGTCTTCACGCAAGGGGCCATGGCGTGAACGGTGTGGTCATTCTGTTGTTGGTGGCGGGCGGGCTGCTTGCCGTGGTGGCGTTGGTGCAGATGCTGGCCTCGCGGCTGACGCTGCCGGAGTCGACCTTGCTCGCGCTGGCGGGCATCGGCATCGGCGGGGCATACGTGGGCTTGCAGAACAGCGCGCCGGCGTTCGCGGCCACGTTCTTCGCGCCGCTCATTGACCCGAGCTGGCCGGCGGAGGCGTATCTGTGGCTGTTTCTCCCGCCGCTGTTGTTTCAGGCCGCGCTGTCGGTGGACGTACGCAGCATGGCACCCGATGCCGCACCCATTCTGATGTTGGCCATCGTGGCGGTGGTCGTGGCCACGGGCGTCATCGGCCTGGCGGCGTCAGCCGTGACGCCGTTTGGCATCGTCACGTGCCTGTTGCTGGGCGCGATGATCGCCACCACCGACCCCTCCGCCGTGATTGCCGTGTTTCGCGACGTGGGCGCGCCCGCGCGGCTGATCCGGCTGGTGGAGGGTGAGGCGTTGCTTAACGATGCCGCGGCCATCGCCATCATGGGCGTGCTGCTGGCGATGCTGACCGGGCACGGTGGGGATGCGACCGTCGGCACCGGCATGCGTGAATTGGCCAAGGCGTTCGGCGGTGGCGTGGTGTTCGGACTGGTTGCGGGGCGCATTGCTGCGTTTCTGCTGCCAGCGCTACGCGGCATCGCGCAGGCCGAAGCGGCGTGGACGCTGGCGCTGCCGTATCCGCTGTATCTGGTGGCCGAAAACATGCTGGGCGTGTCGGGCGTGGTGTCGGTGGTGTGCGCGGGGCTGGTGGTGGGCGCGCTGGGCCGCACGCGCCTGACGCCGCGCAACTGGCATCACCTGCAGTTGATCTGGGAGCAGATTGCCGCGCTGGCGGGCGCCGTGGTCTTCTTGCTGGCCGCTGTGCGCGTGCCGGAGTTGCTGCACGGCGTGGTGTGGAAAGACGCCGCGTGGCTGGCGGTGATCGTGGTTGCGGCGCTCGTTGCACGCCTGGTCGTGCTGTTTGGTCTGTTGCCGGCGCTGGCGTGGTTCAAGCTCTCGGCGCCGGTCAGTCATGCTTACAAGCTGGCGATTGCGTGGGGCGGTCTGCGGGGTGCCGTCACGCTGGTGTTGGCGTTGGGCGTGGCGGAGAACCAGGCCGTGCACGCTGCGGACCGCCACTTTGTCACCATTCTGGCCACGGGCTTTGTGCTGGTGAGCGTGCTCTTCAACGGGGCGACCTTGCGCTGGGTGATGCATCAACTCGGGCTGGATCAACTCTCTTCGCAAGAGCAAGCGCTGCAAGGGCAGGCGTTGAACATGTCGACGGAAGAAGTGGAGGCCATCATGCGTCGCATCGGTGGGCACTTCCACTTCGCGGCCGGCGCGACGGATCAAGCCGCCGCAACGTATCGGCAGGAAGTGGCGGCCGGCGCGGCGGGTTTGAATCTGGAAGAGGCGTTGACCGAGCGCGAACGCGTGACCATCGGCCTGGTTGCACTGGCCACGCGCGAGCGCGAGTTGATTCCTGAGTACGGCAACGGCCTGGTCTCCATCCGCAACCTCGACGCGATGATGCGCAATACCGCCGACATGATCGACGCCGCGCGCACCGAGGGCCGCCTGGGCTACAAGCGCGTGTCGCGCCAGATTCTCGCCAAGAGCGTCGCCTATCGCCTCGCACAATGGCTGCATCGTGTGGTGCATGTCGACGGGCCGCTCGCCAAGGCACTGGCTGACCGCTTTGAGTTGCTGGTGTGCCGCCAGACCGTGCTGGAACGCCTGCGTGCGTACAACCGCGCATCGCTGCAACCCGTGCTGGGTGAGCGCATGGCCGACTTGCTCGACAGCGTGCTGGTCATCCGTATCGAAGCCGCAGAAGGCGCGCTGGCGGAGCTACGCGAGAAGTTTGGCGACTACAGCGCCGCGCTGGAGAAGCGCTTGCTGCTGCTGTTCGCCCTGCATATCGGCCAGAGCAAGATCGACACCATGCTGGCCGAAACCGTGATCTCGAAGGAGGTCTACAAGCAGATCAGTGGCGTGATCCGCCGGGCTTGGATGGCGGCGCTGCCCCGGCCGCCGCTGGAGGTGGTGCAGAGAAACGGGCTTTGAACGATGCCTCGACCGGAGCGTGCAACACCATCGCACGCTCACTACACTGACGAGGTCAACGTCTCGAGGCTCCCCGACATGCGAATCCAATCCGCCAAGCTGTTGCTCGCGTTGCTACCTGTGGTGTGTGCTTCGGCGCTCGCTCAAGCGGCAGAGGTCGAAACCCGACGGCCTGCTGACTTTGTTAACGTGCAGAAGGCCGTTCCGCATATTCAGACAGATGTGCGCTATTTCACGGCTCACAATTTTGTCGGGCGGAAAATCAGCGGCTATAAGGCGCCGGTCTGCCTGTTGACCAAGCCGGCGGCGCAGGCGCTGCAATCGGTGGTGGAGCGCCTGGTGCCGATGGGGCTGACGCTCAAGGTCTACGACTGCTATCGGCCGCAAACCGCCGTCAACGATTTTGCCGTGTGGGCAGAAGACCTGAAGGCCACCAAGATGCGCACCGAGTTTTATCCCACCGTGGACAAGACCCGACTGTTTGCCGATGGCTACATCGCGTATCAATCCGGGCACAGCCGCGGCAGTACGGTGGATTTGACCATCGTGCCGCTTGGCAGCCAGATCCCCGCCTACGACCCAAAGCGCAAACAGGCCAGTTGCACGGCGCCGATGTCGCAGCGTGCGCAGGACAACAGTCTGGACTTTGGCACCGGCTACGACTGCTTCAGCCCCGTTTCGCACCCGGACGACCAAACCGTTGCTGCCCAGCAAAAGGCAAATCGCTTGTTGCTGCAATCCTTAATGGAGCAGGCTGGGTTTAAGCGGCTCGACACCGAGTGGTGGCATTTCACGCTGGTCAACGAGCCGTACGCGAGCACGTATTTCGATTTTCCCGTGGACGATTGATAGCCGCCACGCATTGGTTGCGGGGGCCTGCCGAGCCCCAGCGCTGAGGCTTCGCCGGTTGTGGGCTGTTGCGGCTTACGGCTGATGTGGAAACAGGGGTTCCCTCAGAAAATCTATGAACACCTGTAGCCTTGGCACCAAGCGGCCTTCAGCCAAGGCATCACGTGCCACGAAACATTGCTATAGCCGCTTGACCGGCCGATCCCCATGCAGGTGGCGATGGATGTCATGTGTGACGAAGCCGGAGTCGTTGTCCGGCATCGCCAGCCACTCGGGGTGCGAGAGCGATTCGCGGATGTCCGCCAGGCCCGATGCCCAGTGGTCACGCATGGTGGACGGTCCGAACTGGATGTCCTTGCCCGGCCCTTCATGCTCCTTGGCTGCGTAGATCAGGTGGAAGACGTTGTAGTGCTTGGTGCAGGCCAACTCTTGCGCGTGCTTGTACCACGGCGTGCGCTCGAATTCCTTCGGTGGCAGGTGGTCGAGCAGCTTGCGCACCAGCCTGCGCGTGGATTGCGAGCGCTCCATCCAATCGGTCACGAGTCGCGTGCGGCTGGAGTACTGCAGGTCTTTCTGTCGGCTGGCCACGCCGATCATCGTATCGGGCACCGGCCCCAGCGCACTCCACAGGTCCACCTGGAACACCAGCGTGTCCTTGCGCGGCTTGGCGCCCAACACGTATGACAGCGGCGTGTTGGACACGACACCGCCGTCCCAGTAATAGTCACCGTCGATCAACACTGGCGGGAAACCCGGCGGCAGCGCCCCGGATGCCATGAAATGCTCGGCACTCAGGCGCCGCTCGGTGTTGTCGAAGGCTTCGAGGTTGCCGGTGCGTACGTTGACGGCACCCACGGATACGCGGATGCCGCCATCGTTGATGCGGTCGAAATCGCACAGGCGCTCCAGCGTGGCCTTGAGCGGCGTGGTGTCGTAATAGCTGGCATCGAGCGGGTCGACTTCGTTCGCGGGCAACGGCGGCGGAACGCGCGGTGTGAAAAAGCCGCGTTGGCCTTCCAGGAGGGTGTCGGCCGCCTGCATGGCAGTCAGCCACTTGCGCAGATGCGCATTGCCATCAAACCAGGCGTTTTCCAGGATGTCGGGCAGCGGCGGGGAAAAACTCGGCTGCGTGATCGTCTGCCAGAACTCGCGCAATTTCGCCTGCCGATGCTCGGGCGCATTGCCAGCAATGATGGCCGTGTTCAGTGCCCCGATGGAGATGCCCGCAATCCAGTTCGGCACGATACCGGCCTCGTCCAACCCTTCGAACACGCCGGCCTGATATGCGCCGAGCGCGCCGCCACCTTGCAGCACCAGCGCGATGTTTTCGTACGCCGGCAGCACGATGCGCTGTGCCGTGGTGAGCGGTGCGTCGTCCGGGCGAGAGGATTCCGCAGGGGTGGGCCGCTTGCTCGCGGCCACGCGTAGTTTGGGTGCGGGCATGTCTCCTCGACCTCCTTGGATGCGCTGAGTACGCGATTACTGCATGAACCAGCCGTGGCTCACGACGAACGACTGTCCGGTGAGTGCGGCGCTCGGGAAGGTCGCCAGGAAGCGCACCGTCTCGGCCACGTCCTCCACCGTGGTGAACACGCCATCGACGGTGTCACCCAGCATGACCTTCTTCACGACCTCTTCTTCGCTGATGCCGAGTTCCTTCGCTTGCTCGGGGATCTGCTTTTCAACCAGCGGCGTGCGCACAAAGCCCGGGCATACCACGTGCGAGCGCACGTTATGCGCCGCGCCTTCCTTGGCCAGCACCTTGTTCAGGCCCAGCAGCGCATGCTTGGCCGCCACATAGGCCGACTTGAGCGGCGAGCCCTCGTGCGAGTGCACCGAGCCCATGTAGATCACCACGCCGCCACGGTCGTCCTTATACATATGGCGCAGTGCGGCACGCGTGGTCAGGAAGGCGCCATCGACGTGGATGGCCTGCATCTTCTTCCAGTCGGCAAACGAGTAGCTCACGAGCGGGTTGACGATCTGGATGCCGGCGTTGGAGACGAGGATGTCGACCGAACCCAATTCTTCTGCCACACGATCAATGCCGCTGTCGACCGCTTCCTCGTCGGTCACGTCCATGCGCAGGCCGATGGCGCGGCCGCCCGCATCGGTGATCTCCTTGGCGACGGCCGTGGCGCCGTCTTCGTTCAGGTCAACGATGGCGATGGCGGCGCCCGAGTTGGCCAATGTGAGCGCGATCTGCTTGCCGATGCCGCTGGCAGCACCCGTGACGACGGCGACTTTGCCTTTCAAATCAGACATGCTGTGTGCTCCTTGAGGGGAGGATGAGGGAGGGAATGGGCGTTACTTGGCGAGGTAGTCGAACACGACCTCGCCCATGCCAAGGGTCAGGTCGGCAATGATGTGCCGAGCTTCGACAATCTCCAGCACAGGCAGTTCGGCTACCGGCGCCAGTGCGTGATGTGCCAGCTCCAACGAGGCAGGCCCGGTCCAGGCGCCCTTCATCTCGACATCGACCATGAAGTTGCGCGACAGCTCGCAGATGCGTGCGGTCTTGCCGTCCACGTGGGGGATGATCTTCAGCAGATAGTTGGGTAGTTCCAGCCGGCGCTTCTGTTCCGCCAGATCCAGCTCACGGTGCTTGTAGCCCATGGTGCCAGTGGCCACGCGCACAGGGCCGTAGTCCAGCGTGCCAATCAGGGTGTCTTTGTCGGTTTCCAGCTTGGGGCTGGCGAGCTTTTTGGGGAAGCCCCACATCTCGCGGCCGCCTGCCAGCGGCGGGTGGTCATCCAGATACATCGCCAGCGTGTAGGTGCCGGGCTTGCCTTCGTAAGTGATCGGAATCACCTGGCCGCTCTCGGTGTAATCACCAAAGCCGGTGGAGTCCGCCATGCGGATGAATTCGTAGGACACCAGCGGTTCAGGCACTTCCAGCGGCTCGGGCACCATGGCGCGCAGTTTGGCCGGGTCGGTGCGGTACGTGATGATGAAAAACTCACGGTTGATGAAGCGGTACGGACCGGGCGGATAAGCCGGGCTCGTGAGCGGCATCGCGAAGGCGGTCTCGCGGACGGTTTTGATGTCCATGGCACTCCTTGTGCATTGAGATTCAGAGGCGAACGAAAAGAACGTTAGGCGATAGACCATCCTGTCGTGGCTTGATGACAGGGTGATCGTCCGGGCCTCTGAAAATAATTGAACAGGCAACCATCCTACTGCGGAGTCGATCGCTATTGATGATTTAGAAACAGTAGTTAACTCGATAAACGTACTGTTGTTTATTTGGAAATTTTAAGCGTGCGCGCCTGACAGGAACGCCCACAACGCAGGGTCAGCGGCGTACGCGACGTTGAATCGCAGCCAGGAGCTGGCCTCGTCGTGTGGGCGGAAGTATTGGCCGGGCGCCAACCAGATGTTGTGGTGGATGGCCTGATCTGCCAGTGCGGATGCATCCGCACAGCCCGGCAAGCGCGCCCACAGAAAAAGGCCGCGCCCCGGCGTATCGAACAACTCGGCACCATGCTCGCGCATGATGGCTGCAACACCGGCGTGGGCGTCGCTGAGTCGCGCAATCAACCGCGCAACGTGCTCCGCATAGCCGGGCCGTGTGACGAAGGCGTGCACGATGCGCTCGGTAATCTCCGATGAGGTGAGCGCCACGGCCATCTTGGTGCGTGCCAGCTCGCGCGTGATGGCGGCATCCGCCACCACGTAGCCCGCCCGCAGCGACGGCGAGATCGTCTTGGAGAAGCCGCTGACGTACAGCGTGCGGCGCAGGCCGTCGAGTGCGGCCAGCATAGGCGCGGCGGGGTCGGCGAGTTCACGGTGGAGGTCGTCTTCGACGATCCACAGGCCGTGCTGCTCGGCCAGTTGCAACACGCGGTAGGCGTTTTGCGCGGACATCGATGAGCCGGTCGGGTTTTGCAGCACGGAGCTGGTGAAGAGGGCGCGTGGGCGGTCGGGCCCGTCGGCGCGCAAGATGGCTTCCAGCACCGCTGTGTCCAGCCCATCCGGCGTGCGCGGCACACCCACCACGCGCAGGCCGGCGAGCTTGAGCACCTGCAGCACATTGCAATAGCCGGGGTCATCCACGGCCACCACGTCGCCGTGTTTGAAGAGCGTACGCACGATCAGGTCGAGCGCCTGGGTGGCGCCGCTGGTCAGCAGCACTTGTGAGCGTTCAACCGGCAGCCCCCGCAATGCGAGCGACTCCGCCACATGCTCGCCCAGTGGCGCATAGCCCCAGGGGTGGCCGTAGCCCGCCACGCGCAGCGCCGAGACGCGGCTCACGGCGCGCATGGCTTCCTGCACGCCGCGTTCGTCCAGCCAGTCGTTCGGCAGCCAACCGCAGCCAGGTTTGATGGCGATGGAGCGATCGGCAAACACGTCGGACAGCAGCCAGGCGGCGTTGAGCTTGGGCGGCTCCCAGTGCGGGGCGACTGACGCCGGCTGGGCCGGCGCGGGCGCGGCCACCAGATAGCCCGAGCGCGGCCGCGCCACGATGGCACCCAGCGCCGCCAGCCGCGTATAGGCCTCTGCCACCGTAAACGTGCTGATGTCGTGTGCCTGAGCCAGCTTGCGCACCGACGGCAGCCGCGTGCCGGGCAGCAGACTGTGGTCGTCCACGGCCGTACGAATCCCTTGGACGATCTGGTCGACCAACGTACGCTGGGGATGATGAGGATCGAGTTGGAGTTCCATGTTGCGATGCGGTATGGACCGCGTGGGCGGCACCTATACAGTTTCGTATAGAACGCCCATCTGTGCATGTCCGTGTGGCATGTGACTCTGTACAGTTTGCTCCAACTGCTGGCTTGCCAGTCCAGCCTTCTTCCCGCTGTTTTTTCGGAGTTGCCGATGAAGCCCGCCCCGCACCCGCTGGAAACCACCGATCTGTCCTACTTCTGGATGCCATTCACGGCCAACCGCCAGTACAAGGCCGCGCCGCGCCTGCTGGTGTCCGCGCAAGGCATGTATTACCGCGACGCCGATGGCCGCGAAGTGCTCGACGGCACCGCCGGCCTCTGGTGCGTGAATGCTGGCCACAGCCGCAAGGAAATCGTCGACGCCATCACCGCACAGGCGAGCACACTCGACTACGCGCCCACCTTCCAGATGGGGCATCCGCTGGCCTTCCGCGCCGCCGAGAAGGTCGCCGAGATCATGCCCGAGGGGCTGAACCGTATCTTCTTCGCCAACTCCGGCTCGGAGGCGGTGGACACCGCGCTGAAGATTGCGCTGGCCTACCATCGTGCGCGTGGCGAAGGGCAGCGCACGCGCCTGATCGGCCGCGAGCGTGGGTATCACGGCGTCGGCTTCGGCGGTATTTCGGTGGGCGGTATCTCGCCGAACCGCAAGGCGTTTTCGGGCAACCTGATCCCGGGTGTGGACCATCTGCCGCACACGCATGCGCCGGAGCACAACGCGTTCTCCAAGGGCCAGCCGGCCTGGGGCGAGCATCTGGCTGATGAGCTGGAGCGCCTTGTCACGCTGCACGATGCGTCGACCATTGCCGCCGTCATCGTCGAGCCGCTGGCTGGTTCCACGGGCGTGCTGGTGCCGCCCAAGGGCTATCTGCAGCGCTTGCGCGCGCTGTGCGACAAGCACGGCATCCTGCTGATTTTCGACGAGGTCATCACGGGTTTCGGCCGCCTGGGCGCCGCAACCGCGGCGGAGTTCTTTGGCGTGACGCCCGATCTGCTGACGATGGCCAAGGGTATCAACAATGCCGCTGTGCCGATGGGCGCCGTGGCGGCGCGTCAATCGGTGCACGACACCATCATCGAGGCGGGCGCGCAGGGCGCCATCGAGTTGTTCCACGGCTATACGTATTCCGCGCATCCGCTGGCCGCCGCTGCGGCGGTCGCTGCCATTGACCTGTATCGGAACGAAGGCCTGTTTGAACGCGCACGTGCACTGTCGCCGGCATTTGAGGCGGCGGCGCATTTGGTCAAGGGGGCACCGCATGTGAAGGACATCCGCAACCTGGGGCTCGTGGCTGGCATCGAGCTGGAATCGCGACCGGGTGCGGTTGGCGCACGTGCCTACGAAGTCTTCCTGAAATGTCTGGAGCGCGGCGTGCTGGTGCGCTACACCGGCGACATCCTGGCGTTCTCGCCGCCGCTCATCATCGAAGAAGCGCAGATCGCGCGCATCTTTGAAACCGTCCGTACCGTTCTGCAAGAGGTAGCCTGAGATGAACCGACCGATTGATCCTGCCGTGACTGAATCTGTGGTCAGCCACTACATCGGGGGCCAGCGCTACGCGGGCAACGCCACCCGTAGCGCAGACGTGTTCAACCCCGCCACTGGCGCCGTGGGCGCGCAGGTGCTGCTGGGTGGCCAGGCCGAGGTTGAGGCCGCCGTGGCCGCCGCACGTGCCGCTGCGGCCGACTGGGCGGAAACCTCGCCGCTCAAGCGCGCACGCATCCTGTTCAATTTCAAGGCGCTGCTCGACCAGCACCACGATGCGCTGGCCGCGTGCATTACGCGCGAGCACGGCAAGGTGTTCTCCGATGCCAAGGGCGAAGTCACACGCGGCATCGAAGTGGTGGAATTCGCCTGCGGCATCCCGAACCTGCTCAAGACGGATTTCACCGACAACATCGGCGGCGGCATCGACAACTGGAACCTGCGCCAGCCACTGGGCGTGGTGGCGGGTATTACGCCGTTCAACTTTCCGTTCATGGTGCCGATGTGGATGGCGCCGGTGGCGCTGGCCTGCGGCAACACGTTCGTGCTCAAGCCCAGCGAGCGTGACCCAAGCGCCAGCCTGATGATCGCCGACCTGCTCAAGCAAGCCGGCCTGCCCGACGGTGTGTTCAACGTCGTGCAAGGCGGCAAGGATGCGGTGGATGCGTTGATCACTCACCCCGACGTGCAGGCGCTGTCTTTCGTTGGCAGCACGCCGATTGCCGAATACATCTACGCTGAGGGCACCAAGCGCGGCAAGCGCGTGCAGGCCCTGGGCGGTGCCAAGAACCACTTGGTGGTGATGCCCGATGCCGACCTCGACCAGGCCGTCGATGCGCTCATCGGCGCCGCGTATGGTTCAGCCGGGGAGCGCTGCATGGCGATCTCCGTGGCCGTGGCCGTGGGGGATGTGGCCGACAAGCTTGTGCCACGCCTGGCCGAGCGCGCCAAGACGCTCAAGATCGGCAACGGCATGGAAGCCGCCAGCGAGATGGGCCCACTCGTCACGGCCGCGCACAAGGCGAAGGTCGAGGGCTATATCGCCAAGGGCGTGGAAGAGGGCGCCACGTTGGTCGTGGATGGTCGAGGCCATACCGTGGATGGACATGCCGAAGGCTTTTTCACGGGCGGTACGCTGTTCGACCACGTCACGCCCGAGATGACGATCTACAAGGAAGAGATCTTCGGCCCGGTGCTGTCGGTGGTGCGCGTGCACGACTTTGCGCAAGCGGTGGACCTCATCAATGCGCACGAATTCGGCAACGGCGTGTCGTGCTACACCAGCGACGGTGGCGTGGCGCGTGCATTTGCGCGGCAGATCCAGGTGGGCATGGTCGGCATCAACGTGCCGATTCCGGTGCCGATGGCATGGCACAGCTTTGGCGGCTGGAAGCGCTCGCTGTTTGGCGACCACCATGCTTATGGCGAAGAAGGTGTACGTTTTTACACACGTTACAAGAGCGTGATGCAACGCTGGCCGGATTCGATTGCCAAGGGCGCAGAATTTGTCATGCCGACGGCCAAGTAATCAAGCCGGGCGCCAATGAGAAAGGGAGGCTGGGCCTCCCTTTTTTGCGTGTGTGGTATTCAGCGAAAACTATCCAATCAGCCTGATGTTTTCTGCTTGTGGCCCTTTGGGACCCTGCGTCACCTCAAACTCAACGTGCTGGCCTTCTGCCAACTCTCGCATGCCGCCCCCATTGAAATTGGAATAGTGGGCAAACACATCCGGGCCGCCGCCCTCTTGCGCAATAAAGCCGAAACCCTTTTCGCTGTTGAACCATTTGACAACGCCTGTAGGCATGGCCGAACCTCCTGAAGTTGAGAACTCAACCGGCCGCTGAAAAGCACGATGGCTTGCACGCGTTCAGATCAGCGGGCGGCCGCCTCACAAGACTAGGTTTGGCCCCGCCCTCCGTCAAAAATCGCATCCCACGGTTTTGTGAACCCCTGGTGTCATATCGGCTTGATATTCACGGCGATGGGTTCGCCGTCAGGCCCGATCTCCACATCGAAGCTGACACGCTGGCCCTCACGCAATGCCCGTGAGCGTGAAAACTGGATTTCCGAATCCCGGATAAAACTCGGGGCAGCATGCATTTCTGCAGCTGCCCCGGCGGGCGGATCATATTGAACGGCGTTTTCTTCAATTCGGCTGGCCATTGCATTCTCCCGAGAGAGGATTCTTCAAAGCCGGGTGCCGCCCTTTTTAGGAGGCGCCAGCCCGACCGCTGGATGGCAAACACGTACTGAACAACCCTTGCAACCTGATTCCTTGGGGCCTTTCGACCGGCGCACACCCTGCCCGAAAGTGTGTGCGCCGTCCTGCAACCGCGTGAGCGATCTTGGCTCTGCCTACGCCCCGGCCTGCAGATTAAGCGGCCTGAATATTCGAGGCTTGCTTACCCTTCGGGCCTTGCGTGACCTCAAACGACACCTTCTGACCTTCTTTCAGGGTTTTGAAACCAGCCATGTTGATGGCGGAGAAATGTGCGAAAAGGTCCTCGCCGCCATCATCCGGAGTAATGAAGCCGAAACCCTTTGCGTCGTTGAACCACTTGACGGTACCAGTAGCCATGATCTTGAGTCGTAAAGTTGAGAAATCGATCGACTGCCAGCCAAGAAACGCAGCAGGCAGAACCGGCCAAAGCAGCCAAAACGATCGTTTGCTGAATATATGCTTGGCGCGTCTCCCCGTCAAAGCCTGTTTTTTTAACATCTGGCGTTAGATCAAGCATATGCGATGCCAGCGGGGTGCATCAGGCTCCGTGCGCAGCCGCCATTGGTGCAAACACCCGCGCAAACCCTGGCGTTTTCACCTAAGCTTTGGTGGCGTCTGCCGCACTCCGTCGTTCTGCGCCGAGGCCGCTTTGCGGCGCATGGCGCACGGAAATTGCGTGCGCCTCCCGTTGTTTCAGTCGTAGCTAACTATGTCGACAGCCGCAGCCAGCACAAGCACAAGAAAACCCGCGTTGATGGCCACCATGGTGGGCGCGATCGGCGTGGTCTTCGGAGACATCGGCACCAGCCCTCTGTATGCACTGAAAGAGTGCTTCAACCCGGAACATGGCGTTCCGTTTTCAGACCAGACGGTTTTCGGCATCTTGTCGATGTTGTTCTGGGCGATGACGCTGGTGGTGTCCATCAAGTACGTGGTGTTCGTCATGCGTGCCGACAACAACGGCGAAGGCGGCATCCTGGCGCTGACTGCGCTGGCCATGCGCGCCAGCGGCGCTGGTGCTCGCTTCAAGCGCACGCTCATGCTGCTGGGTCTGCTCGGCGCCGCCATGTTCTATGGCGATGCCGTCATCACGCCAGCCATTTCAGTCCTTTCGGCCATTGAGGGCATGGAGATCATGACGCCCACGCTGCAGAAGTGGGTGTTGCCGCTGTCCTTGGTTGTGTTGATCGGCTTGTTCTTGCTGCAGAAGCAGGGCACGCACGTGGTAGGGCGCCTGTTCGGGCCGATCATGGTGATCTGGTTCGTGCTGCTGGGCGGGATCGGGCTGGTGTCGGTGGCGCAGTCGCCGCAGATCTTGGTGGCGCTCAGCCCGGTGTATGCCCTGGAGTTTGCCTTCCGGCACACCATCCTGGCGTTTATCGTATTCGGCTCAGTGTTTCTGGCGTTGACGGGCGCCGAGGCGCTGTATGCCGACATGGGCCACTTCGGGGCGCGGCCGATCCGTTTTGCGTGGTTCTACATCGCCATGCCGTGCCTGCTGCTGAACTATTTTGGCCAAGGCGCGCTGCTGCTGCGCGAGCCGGCCGCCGTGCAGAACCCGTTCTTCCTGCTCATGCCGAATTGGGCCGTGGGCCCGATGGTGGTGTTGGCCACGGCAGCCACGGTGATTGCGTCGCAGGCGGTCATCTCGGGCGCCTTCTCCATGACGGCGCAGGCGGTGCATCTGGGCTATGCGCCGCGTATGAAGATCCTCTACACGTCCGACGTGGAAATCGGCCAGATTTACGTGCCGGTCGTGAACTACGTGCTGTTGCTGCTGGTGGTGGCGGTGGTCCTGGCATTTGGTAAATCTGACAATCTGGCCGCCGCGTACGGCATTGCCGTGACGACGACCATGGTGCTCACGACAGGTCTGGTCACGGTGGTCATGCGCAATGCGTGGAAGTGGAGCTTGCCGCTGGTCGTGTGCGTTGGGGCGATGTTTCTGGCGGCGGACTTGTCGTTTTTCGCCGCAAACCTGCTCAAGATTGCGGCCGGTGGGTGGTTCCCGCTGTTGCTGGGTGGTTTGATCTTCTTCTTGATGGTCACGTGGCACAGCGGCACGCAGTTGTTGAAGGCGCGCAATGTGGAAGGCGGCATTCCGCTGGAGCCGTTCATGGAGGGCCTGCTGCGTCATCCGCCGTACCGCGTGGATGGCACCGCCGTGTATCTGACGCCGAGCATCGAATTCGTGCCGCTGGCGTTGTTGCACAACCTCAAGCACAACCACGTGTTGCATAAGCGCGTGCTGTTCATCCATTTCCGCACGCTGGCGGTGCCTTACGTTGAGCCGGCCAAGCGGCTGATCCTCAAAACCATCGGTGACGACATCTTTACGGCGGTGGTGGATTTCGGTTTCAAGGAAACCCCAGCGGTGGACGAGATCGTCAAATCCGTGGGCGAGCGCCTTGGCGTTGTGTTTGAAGATATGGAGACGTCTTTCTTCATCACGCGCGCGACGGTTGTGCCATCGCCGCTGCCTGGCATGGCGATGTGGCGCGAGGCGCTGTTCGCGTGGATGCAACACAACAGCGCCAAGCCGTCGGACTTCTTCCGGATCCCCGCCAACCGGTTGGTGGAGCTGGGGAGCAAGGTGGAGATCTAGCGACGCGAGCGGCGACGCTTGTCAGGCAAACCGCGTCACGCTGTCGCCCCGGCAGAAGGCCAGCAGCGTCAATTGCCCGGCCTTGGCGTGGTTGATGGCCAGGGACGACGGCGCGGAGATCGTCGCCAGCAGCGGCACACCCACGTGCACGCATTTGCGCGCCAGTTCGAAGCTCGCGCGGCTTGTCATGACGATGAAGCCGTCCGCCGGGTGAATACCGAGTCGGGCCAGCCGGCCGATCAGCTTGTCCAGCGCGTTATGGCGGCCCACGTCTTCCAGCACATGCAGCGGCGCGTTGCCGTTTGCGGGCACCCAGCCTGCGGCATGCAAACCGCCCGTGAGCGCATTGGCAGGCTGATGTGTGGTCATCGCCTGCATGGCGTCCAGCACTTGTGCGTCCATCAATGAAGCCATCCACGCAGGCGGTACAAGCGGTGTCGGCGCGTCTTCAAAGGTTTGCAGGCTCTCGATGCCGCACAGGCCACAGCCGGTCGGGCCGGCCAGCGCGCGGCGGCGTTCCTTCAAGCGGACGAAGCAGCGCGAGGCGATCTCGGCGTGGACCTCAATACCATGCGGGTGCGTTGCCACCTCGGCGCCACGCCAATCAACGCGGCCGTCGATGATGCCTTCCGACAGCGCAAAGCCCAGCGCAAAGTCTTCCAGGTCTGCCGGCGACGCCATCATCACCGCATGCGTGATGCCGTTGAAGACGAGCGCGACCGGGGTCTCATCGGCGACGGCAGTGGTGGTGGCGTCATGCGTACCGTCCCGCGTGCGTCGCGTCGCCGAGGTGGAAACGACAGGCAGGTCGGCGAGGTGGTGGGTGAGGGCTGTCATGCAGTGAGTTTCGGTACAGCGCGGCCAGCATCGAGCAGCACAATGAGCCAGCGGGTGTCATCCATGGCGACCCGCAGCAGGCCAGCATCGGCCAGCGGATGCAACGCGCGTAGCACGGTGCTGGCGCGCTCGCCTACGCGCTTGGTCAGCCATGGTAACGACACCGGCTTACCGACGTCCGTTTCGCGCAATGCCGCCAGCAGCGCCAGTTGCAGCGCGGACCACGCCGGCTCGGTGGGCATCAGGCGTCGGCCGTGGTGGCCGCTGTGCTATCCGTCGTGCGCGGAGCTTGGCTCGGCACAAGCATCACCGGGATCGACTTGGACGTCGGCGTGCGCGCCTGATCGGCCACGGACGACAACGGCACCAGCGGATTCGTCTCTGGGTAATACGCTGCCAGACAGCCGCGCGGAATGTCGTACGCCACCAGGCGGAAACCATCGGCACGGCGCGTGGTGCCGTCTTCAGACAGCGTGACCATGTCCACCCATTCGCCGTCTTTCATGCGGATCGCATGCAGGTCTTCCTTGTTGATGAAGACCACGCGGCGCTGGCCAAACACGCCGCGATAGCGGTCGTCCATGCCGTAGATGGTGGTGTTGTACTGGTCGTGCGAGCGCACCGTGGCCAGCGTAAAGACGGTGGCGTCGGCATGGCGCTCGCGGGCGCGGTGCACGGGCGTGTCGGTCGGCACGGCATGCGCATGGAATTCCGCCTTGCCCGACGGCGTGTTCCATACGCGTTCCGACGCGGTGTTGCGCAGGCGGAAACCGCCCGGCACGCGGATCTTTTCGTTGAAGCCGGCAAAGTCGTCGAACACGGCTTCGATGCGTTCGCGGATGCGGTCGTAGTCTTCCACCAGCCAGCGCCAGGGGATGGTGCTCTCGGGCAGCGTCGCTTCGGCCAGCCGCGCCACGATGGCGGGCTCCGACAGCAGATGCGGCGACGCCGGCGGATTGATGCCTGCCGACATGTGCACCATGCTCATCGAGTCTTCCACCGTCACGCCTTGCGTGCCGCCGACTTGCTGATCGACTTCGGTGCGGCCCAGGCAGGGCAGGATCAGGGCAGCCCGACCGTGCACGATGTGGCTGCGGTTGAGTTTGGTGGTGACGTGCACGGTCAGGTCGCACTGGCGCAGGCCGGCCCACGTGGCGGCGGTGTCCGGCGTGGCAGCAGCAAAATTGCCGCCCATCGCAAAGAACACGCGTGCCGCGCCGCTGCGCATCGCTTCAATGGCGCCGACGGTGTCGTACCCGTGCTCACGCGGCACTTGAATGCTGAAGACTTTCTCCAGCCGGTCGAGAAACGCCGGCGCGGGCTTTTCGTAAATGCCCATCGTGCGGTCGCCCTGCACGTTGCTGTGGCCGCGCACCGGGCAGGCCCCGGCGCCCGGGCGGCCAATGTTGCCGCGCAGGAGCAGCAGGTTGACGATCATCTGAATGGTCGCCACCGAATGCTTGTGCTGCGTGATCCCCATGCCCCAGCAGGCGATGACGCTGCCGGCCTTGATGTACGTATCGCCAGCCTGGCGGATTTCGTGTTCCGGCAAGCCCGATTCGGCCTCGATGGTGGCCCACGATTCGGCGCGCACGTCGGCGGCGAAGGCGTCGTAGCCGCCGGTGTGCTGGGCGATAAAGGCGTGGTCGATGATGGCCGGCTCGCCACGGCTGCGGGCCACGTCATCGCGCTCGATCAGGTGTTTGATGATGCCCTTGATGGTCGCCAGGTCCCCGCCGATGCGCACCTGGTGGTATTCGGTGCTGATGCGCGTGGAGCCGAGCGTCAGCATCTCGATCTTGCTCTGCGGATCGGCAAAGCGCTCCAGCCCCCGCTCGCGCAGCGGGTTGAACGAGACGATGCTCGCGCCGCGCTTGGATGCCTCGCGCAGCTCGCCGAGCATGCGCGGGTGGTTCGTCCCCGGGTTCTGGCCAAAGATGAAGATGGCGTCGGCTTTGGTGAAATCGTCGAGCGTGACGGTGCCCTTGCCCACGCCGATGCTGCCCCGCATGCCCGTGCCGGAGGGCTCGTGGCACATGTTGGAGCAGTCGGGGAAGTTGTTCGTGCCGTACGCGCGCACGAACAACTGATAGAGGAAGGCCGCCTCATTGCTGGTGCGGCCGGAGGTGTAGAAGATCGCCTGGTTCGGATCGGGCAGCGCACGCAGGTGCTGCGCGATCAGCGCAAAGGCGGCGTCCCATTCGATTGGGACGTACTTGTCGCTAGCCGCGTTGTAGACCATCGGATGCGTCAAGCGCCCCTGGTCTTCCAGCGCGTAGTCGGACCACTCGGCCAGTTCGCGCACGGTGTGCTGGGCGAAGAACTCGGGTGTGGTGCGGCGGGATGTGGCCTCGGCGGCCACGGCCTTCACGCCGTTCTCGCAGAACTCGAACGTGGAGGCGTGATCGCGATCGGGCCATGCGCAGCCGGGGCAGTCGAAGCCGTCGGGCTGGTTGGCCGACAGCATTGTCTTGGCGCCCTTGGCCGCGATGCCCTGCGACAGCAGTTGATGCGCGACGCTCTTGAGCGCGCCCCAGCCACCGGCCGGATGACGGTAAAACTCGATTTTTTGGTGCTTCATGGTGCGGCCGATGGCGTGAAAGCGCTAAAACGCGTCGTTACGAGAACAGCACAGCAGCTTTCTGCAGTGTAATCCAGACCCCCCAGCCCAGCGGCAGGCCCACGGCGGCCCAAGCCACCACGACGGCCACGGCCGAACCCGGATGCGCCTTCCACTCCAGCGACGTTTCCGGCGCCGCCACCGACGGCGTCGGGCTCTTTACGGCTGCTGCGTGGCGTTGCGCGTCGAGCTGTGCTTCGGTCATGAAGTGCTTCGCGTTGACCGGGCGTACCAGCAGGTTGCAGACAAAGCCGAGGATCAGCAGGCCAGCCAGGATCATCATCGTGATGTCGTACACCGCGGCGCGTTCCACGCCGTGGGCGATCTGGTATTCGCGCAGGTAATTCACCAGCACGGGGCCCAGAATGCCGGCCGTCGACCATGCGGTCAGCAGGCGGCCGTGGATGGCGCCCACCATCTGCGTGCCGAACATGTCAGCCAGATACGCCGGCACGGTGGCAAAACCGCCGCCGTACATCGACAGGATCACGCAGAAGGCCAGCACAAACAGGGCGATATTGCCCGTGTGCGACGTCCACGGAATCGATGCGTACAGCACGAAACCCAGCACGAAGAACACCGCGTATGTCATCTTGCGGCCCAGCTTATCCGACAGCGACGCCCAGAAGAAGCGGCCGCCGATGTTGAACAGGCTCAGCAGGCCCGTAAAGCCGGCAGCGATGGCTGCGATCTGACCCTTTTGCGCGGCAGACAACTCGGTGAACGCGGTCGTCACGCCCAGCAGCTTGCCGCCAAACACTTCCTGCAGCAGCGGCGAGGCCATGCCCAGGACGCCAATGCCGGCCGACACGTTCAGGCACAGCACGCCCCAGATCAGCCAGAACTGCGGCGTCTTCAGCGCTTCATTCACGTGGACGTGGCGCTGCGTGACCATGGTGTTGTTGACCTTGGCGGGCGACGGCGTCCAGCCGGCCGGCTTCCAACCCGTCGGCGGCACGCGGTAGCCCAGGGCCCCGGCCATCATGAACACGAAGTAGATACCGGCCAGCACGATAAACGTTTGCGACACGCCCACCGATTCAGGCGTGGCAAACAGCTTCATCAGACGATCCGCCAAGGGGGCGCCGATCATTGCACCGCCGCCAAAACCCATGATGGCCATGCCGGTCGCCATGCCGCGCTTGTCCGGAAACCACTTGATCAGCGTCGACACCGGCGAGATATAGCCCAGCCCCAGGCCGATACCGCCGATCACACCCGAGCCCACCCACAGCAGCCACAGTTGGTGCATCTGGATGCCAAGCGCTGAGATCAGCAACCCACCGCACCAGCACACAGCGGCGACCACACCAGCCTTGCGCGGGCCGACACGTTCGAGCCAGCCGCCCCACATGGCAGCGGAGGCGCCCAGGAACACGAAGAACAACGTGAACATCCAGCCCAGGCTGGACACGCGCCAGTCACAGGTGGTGGTGAACAGTTCCGCGATGAGCGAGACATCGGCACCGCAGGTCAGCGGTTTGCTGATGCCCAGTGCGCGGCCAAGCGGCAACCAGAAAACGGAAAAGCCGTAGGCCATGCCGATGCAAAGATGGATGGCCAGCGCGGCAGGTGGAACCAGCCAGCGGTTGAAACCCACCGCAGCGATGGTGCGCTCGCGCGAAAAAAATGGATGCAGGACTGCTTCGGACATCGAAATCCCCCCGGATGAGTGATGCCTGGTTACTACGAGTGAAGTGGTGCGGCCGCGCTGGGTCATGGCCCGCGCGTGCCAGTCGGCTGTAGTTGCAATGCGCCGACGTTGCCCGCGGAAGATAGTGGGGTAGGCTGTTCTACATCAATAGTTGTAAGAATCCGTTGTATTGCGGATCACGCAATGCGGAGCCTAATTGTTTAATTTATGTGACAGAAAACATAAATAAGGCGGCGCGTGGATTGTCGTAGTTGGTGTTCTGTGCGGCACCGCCAATACTGAAAGTGAAAGCGCGGCAGGCAGGGCAGAACGGCGGAGGTAGGGATGGCAACCGACACGCAAGCACAGCTCGAAGCCCATGCACTGGGCCTGAGCGAATCCATCGTCATGGGTGTGGCCGGCACGGCGCCGGCCTTCAGCATTGCCGCGACCACGGCCACGCTCATCGCGGCGGTTGGCGGGTTGACGCCAGCCAGCCTGCTGTACTGCGGGCTGATCATGTTTGGCGTGACTTTTGCCTACCTGCATCTGAACCGCATCAACCCGCATGCCGGGGCCGCCTACGCTTGGGTGGGCGCCATCTTCAACCGTACGTTGGGCTTCTTTGCTGGCTGGGCACTCCTGGTGGCATCGGGAGTGTTCATGGTGTCGGGCACGATTCCGGCAGCCACGGCCACGCTCACGCTGGTCGCGCCGTCGTTGGCCGGGCAGCCGGCCGTGGTGGCGTTCGTGGCGGCGGCATGGCTGCTGGTGGTCAGCGCCATCATCATCAAGGGCATCAAGCTGACGAGCTATTCGCAGATCGCCATGACCGTCGCCGAGACGGCCATCCTGATCGCGCTGATGGTGCTGGCAGTGGTGAAGTTCGGCTCGCACCCGGCGCATGCATTGTCGTGGGCGTGGCTATCGCCGGCCGCGTTCACGCCGCAGTTGTTTGCGACCGGCGCGCTCACGGCGCTGTTCTTCTTCTGGGGCTGGGACGTGACGGTCAACCTCACCGAGGAAACGCGGGACGCCAGCCGCGCACCCGGCTACGGCGCGCTGTGGGCCATGCTGATCGTGCTGGCATTGTTCATGGGGTTCTCGGCCGTGATCCTGCTCGTGCTGAGCGACGCGGAGATCGAACAGTCCAGCACCAACGTCATCTTTGCCGTGGCCGACAAGCTGCTGCCGCGCCCGTGGAGCTACGTGGCCGTGGTGGCCGTGATGTTGAGCACGGTGGGCACGCTGGAGACTTCCATCCTGCAATTCACGCGCACGCTGTACGCCAAGGGGCGCGACGGCATGCTACACACGCGTTACGCGACGCTGCACCAGACATGGCGCACGCCCTGGGTGGCCACGGCGGTGATTAGTGGGATTGGATTGGTGCTGTTGTTTGGCGCGTCGTTTTTTCCGACCATCAACGCCATCATCAAGGACTCGGTCAACGCCATCGGCTTTCAGGTGGCGTTCTACTACGGCCTGGCGGGCTTTGCGTGTGCCTGGCACTACCGGCGCGAAGCGCTGCGCTCGGTGTTCAACGCGGTGTTTCTGGGGCTGTGGCCGCTGGGCAGCGCGCTGTTCCTTTGGGGCATTGCGGCGTACAGCGTGCCTACGTTCGACTGGACGACCAATCTGGTTGGGCTGGGCGGTATTGCAGTGGGGGTGGCACCGCTGCTGCTGAATCGGCGGCTGGCGGTGCGAGGCGGCCGCTTAGCGCGCGACCGATGAATCCGGCCACACGCAACCGCTGACTTGCCGCTGGAATGCGTCCACCAGGGTGCACAAACGGGAGAGCGCAGCTTGCATCTCGGCCAGGCGCTCGGGGTACGGCCCGATGCTCTGCGCCGTGCGCTCAATGACGCGGGCGGTATCTCCAATCTGCAGATGACCCAGCATGCGGGCAGAGCCGACGATGCGGTGCGCGGCTTCAACGATCTGCGCATCCTCGCCGGCACGGATGGCCTTGTCGAGATTGATGAGATCCTGCTCCACCGTTTCGGAGAACAGATCCACGATAAAGCGCCATTGCGAGAGGTCATTCCCGAACAGCTCCGTCAGCGTGGTGACCACTTGCGGTGGGAATTGCGTGGCGATGTCTGTGGTGGTGGCTTGCGTGCTCGGGAGGGTCGGCATGGCGTCAGCGGGCGATCAAGATGGATAGGATTGATACGCACTGTGCCCGCGGCGCGCACATGCAACCATGAGATTGATCCGATTCTGGTGTGAGCCCAACGAGAAACGGGCGTACCGCTCTTGAAGCGGCGCGCCCGTTGCGTTGGCAGGCTCAGCGCGGATCAGGGCAGCATGGCGGCCGTCGGCGTCACGTCGGGCTCGCGCGGCGGCGTGCCGCGATGACGGTGCGCCCACGTGAACACCACCGGAAGCACGAGCAGCGTGAGGATCGTCGTCGTCACCATGCCGCCCACGATCACCAGCGCCAGCGGGCGTTGCGCCTCGGAGCCGATGCTGTGCGACAACGCCGCGGGCAGCAGGCCCAGGCCGGCCAGCATGGCCGTCATGATCACCGGCCGCAGGCGCAGCGCGGCACCTTCCACCGTGGCTTCCCGCACGTTTTCGGATTGCGACAGGCGGTTGACGTACGAGATCAGGATCACCCCGTCCTGGATGGCGATACCGAACAGTGACAGGAAACCGATACCCGCCGAAATCGACAGCGTTTCGTGTGCGATGTGCAGCGCCAGCAGCCCGCCGATGGCCGCGAACGGCACGTTCAGCACCACCATCAGCGCATCCTTGAAGTTGCCGAACGTGCTGTAGAGCAGCAGGAAGATGACGAGAATGGTCAGCGGCACGATCACCATCAGCTTGCCCTGGGCGACCTTCATCTCGTTGAACTGGCCGTCCCACTTCACGGTGTAGCCCTCGGGCAGCTTGACGTTGTTGCCCACCACGCGTTGCGCCTCGTCCACCGCGCCGCCCAGGTCACGCCCGCGCACGCCAAACTTGATGGCGATGTAGCGCTTGCCTTCCTCGCGGTAGATGAAGAACGGGCCATCGGTCATCTCCACCTTGGCGATCATCGACAGCGGAATGTGCTGACCATCGGGCGTATCGATCAGCAACTCGCGGATGGCGTCATACGACGCGCGCGCCTGCTGATTCAGCCGCACCGCCAGCCCGAACGATTTCTCGCCTTCCAGGATCTGCGTGACGGGCGCGCCGCCAATGGCGTACTGCACGAGGTTCTGCACGTCGCTCACGTTGATGTTGAAGCGCGCGGCGGCCTGACGGTCGATCGACACGTTCAGCGTCGGCTGCCCCAGCTCGCGGAAGATGCCCACGTCCACCAGCCCTTGCACCTTCTTGAGTTGCGCCTGGATTTCGTTGGCCTTGGTTTCGAGCACGTTGAGGTCATTGCCGAACAGCTTGACCGAGTTCTCGCCTTTCACGCCCGAAAGCGCTTCATCCACGTTGTCCTGGATGTACTGCGAGAAGTTGTATTCGATGCCGGGAATCTTCTCCAGATGCTTCGACAGGCGCTCGACCAGTTTGCCCTTGGTCATGCCTGCCTCCCACTTGTCGGGCGGCGCGAAGTACAGGCCGTATTCCTGGTTGAACACGCCGGTGGAATCGGTGCCGTCGTCTGGGCGGCCAATCTGCACGGAGACCTGCTTGATTTCCGGCTGTTTGACGAAATACGCGCGCAAGTCGTTCGCCACCGACGCGGAGTAGTCTAGATCCACCGTATTGGGCAGCGTGATACGCAGCCACAGGTTGTTTTCTTCCAGCGTGGGCAGGAACTCCGTGCCGAGAAACGTCGCGCTGTACAACGTGAGCACAAGCGCTGCGATGGCCGTGGCAAAGACGGCCATCGGCCGCGCGATCAACTTGCGCAGCAGCGGCTTGTACCAGCGCAGGATGGCCGTGATGAACGCCGGCGAATGCGGATGCAGCGACTTGCCGAACACGAACGACGTGGTGGCCGGCACGAAGGTCAGGCTCAGCACGATCGACGCCATCAGCGCAAAGCCCATCGTGAAGGCCATCGGCTTGAAGATGATGCCTTCCACGCCGCCAATGAAGAACAGCGGTGAATACGCCACGATGATGATGCCCGTGGAGAAGATCATCGCGCGCTGCACTTCGCTGGTGGCCTTGACGATGGCGTCGTCCAGCTTCTCGGCGCCTTCTTCCAGGTGCCGCATGATGTTTTCCATCACGATCACGGCCGCATCGACGATCACCCCGAAGTCGATCGCCCCAAGCGAGATCAGGTTGGCGGGCACATGGAAGTGCTCCATGCTGATGAACGACACGCACAGCGCCAGCGGAATCACCGCCGCCACCACGGCGGCCGCGCGCAGGTTGCCGAGGAAGACGAACAGCACGGCCAGCACCAGCGCAATGCCCACCACCAGCGTGTGTTCCACCGTACCCATGGTGATGTCGAGCAGCACCTGGCGGTCGTAGAACGGCTTGATCTGAACCGACTTGGGCAGGACGCCGTTGTTCAGCTCCGCCACCTTTTCGCGCACCTTGGCGAGCACTTCGCTGGCATTCGCGTCGCGCTTGAGCAGGACGATGCCTTCCACCACGTCGGGCTGGTCGTTGTATTGCACCTGGCCCAGGCGCTGCACGTTGCCGACTTCCACCTCGGCAATGTCGCGCACGCGCACGGGCACGCCGTTGTTGGTGTTGACCACCACGTTGCGGATGTCATCCAGCGTCTGCAGCAGGCCCACGCCGCGCACCACGAACTGCTGTTCGCCATCGCGCAGCAGATTACCGCCGGTGTTGTTGTTGGCATTGCCGATGGCGGTGATGAGCTGCGACAGTGTGATGCCGTACGACTGCAGCTTCGCCGGCGACGGCATGATGTGGTACTCCTTCACCTTGCCGCCAAAGGAGCTGACATCCGCCACGCCTTGCACGTGCTTGAGCCCCTTGGAGATGTCGTAGTCCTGGTAGCTCTTGAGCGTGGTGAGATCTACGCCGTCGCCCACCAGGCGAAAACGCATGATCTCGCCCGTGGCGTCGGAGTCAGGGCTCAACGACGACTGCACGCCCGTCGGCAGGTTGGCACTCGCCAGATACTGCGAGAAGTTCTGCCGCGCTTTGAAGCTATCGGTCCCTTCCTTGAACTTGAGCGTCACCACCGACAAGCCGAACAGCGACACCGACCGGAACGACTGCACATCCGGCACGCCGGCCAGCGCGTTTTCAATCGGGATGGTGATCTGCTGCTCGACTTCGGTCGTGCTGCGGCCCGGCCATTGCGTAATGGCTTGCACTGACAGCGGCGCCACGCCCGGATACGCCTGCAGCGGCAGCTCCTTGAACGACAGCACGCCCGCCACCAGCAGCGCGATCGCCAGAAAGACGATCAACAGCCGCCGCTTGAGAATGCCCGCGATGGGGTTGAACGACATGCTCAAGCTCCTGCCTTCACGATCATCTCGTTGAGCAGCGCGGCACCGCGCACCACGACTTTCGACGAAGCTTCTAGCCCCGCGGTGACGGCGAAGTTGCCGTCGGTGCCCGTGTCCTTGCCCTGTACCTGGGCGCGCTTGAAGTGCTTGGCATCACTCTGCACGATCACGTAGTAGCTGCCGTGGTCCTTCACCAGCGCGGACTTGGGCACCACCGTGGCTTGCCCGCTGCCGGTCTGGATGCGCGCTGTGGCGTACATCTCGGGGCGCAGCAGGCCGTCGGGGTTGGGCACGTCGCAGCGCACCGTCAACGTATGCGTGGCCGGGTCGATGTTAGGCGCGATAAAGCTCACGCGGCCCGTGAACTCGCGCTCCGGATACGCCGAGGTGTGCAGCGAGATCGGCTGGCCGATGCGCACGCTTGCAATGTCGTTCTCATACACATTGCCGATAAACCACAGCACGCGTGTATCGACGATGCTCATGAACGAGTCGCCCACGTTCAGGAAAGCGCCGGGGTCCATGTTGCGCTTGACGATGGTGCCGGAGATGGGTGCGCGCAGCGTCAGATGTTCGGCCGGCGTGCCGCGCTTGGCGATCTGCGCGACATCGGCATCGGACATGCCCAGCACGTGCAGGCGGCCGGCGGCGGATTGCACGGTGGCATCCGCATCGTCCTGCAGGTCCTTCATGTTGGAGCCCTTGAGCTGGCGGGCGGTGTTTAGCGCCAGGAGGTATTCCTTCTGCGCGGAGATGAAGTCGGGCGAGTACAACTGGGCAATCGGCTGGCCCTCGCGCACCAGTGCCCCTTCGAAGAGAAGAATCTGGTCCAGCCGACCGGCCACGCGCGCCGACGCCAGCTTGGTGCGCTCGGCGTTGTAGGCGAGCTTACCGGGCGTGGACAGCTCCACCGGCACCGCAAGCTGGCTGACCTGCGCGACCTGCACTTGTTGCGGATCAAACCCACCATCCGGAATTTCAACGGAGTCGGGCTTCGGGCGTGCAGGTGCATTGGCGGTCGGTGCGGATGCCGAGTCCACTGCCGGCTTCGCGGTATCGCCAGCCGGGGTCGATGGAGCGGCGGGCCACTTGCGCCCAACCACCACGCCAACAGCAAGGGCCGCGGCCAACGCAATCACAGCAACGACGGGAGAGAACTTCTTCATGATCTTATTGAGCTTGAACCGGCGAGCGGCCCGTGGCCGCGAGCAGCGCGTGATAGGCCTGCAAGGCCGTGGCCTGTGCCTGGGCGACCGACAGTTCGGCGTTCTTGAGTGCGCCCTGGGCGATGAGCAGGTCGTTGAAATTGGCGTTGTTGCTGGCGTAGTTGGTCATCGTCACGCGATACGCCGCCAGCGCCTGCGGCAGTTGCCGCTGCTTGTTGAAGTCGAGTTGCGCGAGCGTCTGGCGCAGCGTGTTGTAGGCGGTATCGACGGCCAACAACGTTTGCTGGCGCACTGACACATCGTTGGCCTCGGTGGCGATCTGGCTCTCCACCGCCTGGTTCACGCCGTACTTCTCTTTGGTGAAAAACCAGAACGGGATGATCACGTCCAGCTCGATCTGATAGCTGTTCGGGCGCACGCCATACGGCGGGTTGTCTGTCGTGACAGTGGCGATGACCTGGAAATCGGGCAGGTAGGCCTTGCGCGCCAGCGTCACGCTCTTGCGTGCGGCGTCCATCAACTCGGCCGAGGCCTTGATCGACGGGTGCTCACGCAGCGCCTGGTTTTCCAGTTCGGGTAGCGACTCTTCGGGCAGGCGCACGGCGTCGTCATCGGCGCGCAGCACGAGCGGGAAACTCGGGTCCTTGCCGATCAGCGTATTGAGCGTTTGGACCGTGCTGTCGTACTGGCGTTGCGCGGCAAACAGGTCGTTCTGCGCGCTGCTTTGCATGACCTGTGCGTTGAGGAAGTCGGCGTACGCGGCAGCGTTGTTGGCGTAGCGCACGCGCGTGATCTGCTTGACCTGCTCGAGCCGCGTGATGGTCAGCTTCTGAACGTCGATCTGCTTCTGCAGGGCAATCGCCTGATAGTACGTCGTGGAGAGCTGCGCGTAGAGCTGCAGATACAGCGCATCGGTCTGCGCATTCAGCGATTCGGCCTGGCGGTCGGCAATTTCAGCCGCCAAGGCTTTCTTGCCCGGAAACGGTATCTGCTGCGTCAGGTTGTACTGGCTACCACCCGCGCGGTTGACGGCCAGCGGGAATCCCTTGGGAATGCTGTTCCAGATGTAGCCGACCTGGGGGTTGTTGGGCGCGGCAAGCTGCGGCGGGATCGACTTGGCCGACAGATAGGCGTGACGCCCTTGGATGAGCTGCGGGTTGTTGCTCTTGAGTTCCTGCAGAAGCTCGACGAGGTTGAAGCCCGGGCCGGTAACGCCTGGTACCGATGGCTTGACCGGCGGCATGGTGGCCACCGGCATGCTGGCCGCAGCCGGCGCCGATGCAGCAGCCCAGGCGGCAGGCGGCAGGCAGGCGACCGCGCACAGCACGGCCCACGCCCGCGGATGAAAGACACCCCAATGTTTCACTGCAACAGACTCCCCTTGAGACCGGAGCGTTTTTACCGAGGCGATCTTTCAAGCGCCTTTCATGGCTGAGCAAGCCATGCAGGCGCGCCACGACGCCAACAACTGCATGAAAAACCGCCCCACGGCGGCAGTCTGCGACAGTTATATGACAAGACATATCGACCGTCTCAGGTCGTTGCAAGCGGACACGGCAGCCCCACACGGACAGCAAGCGCATCGCGCATGGCTTGCAGGCTGGCGATGCGGGCGTCAATGGTGGCGAGCTTGTCGCGCAGGAGCGCGCTGACGGCGGCATTGGTATCGGGTTGCTGCCACACCTGTGCCATGCCTTCGCCGATTTCCGCCAGCGTAAAGCCGAGCTGCTGCGCGGTGCGGATATAGCGCACCAGCTCAACGGCTTCGAGCGGATAGGCGCGATAGCCGTTGCTGCGTCGGCGGGCACGGATCAGGCCGCGTGCCTCGTAAAACCGCAGGCCATCGCGAGAGACGCCGGTGGCGGCTGCCAAGCCGCCGATGGAGAGATCGTCGGGTTGCGTGGGCAGAGGAGCGGGCATGGGTGTGTGGACAAAAATCGACTTGACCTTGAAGCGTACACCAGGCTTTAAGGTGGCGTATTGTTCACTTATGGAGAGACGCCATCATGATGACTGAGTCGACTTTTGCGCGGGTCGTGCGCGCTAGCGCCTGGTACGACCTGATCGTGACCGCCCCGTTTGCAACGCCCTGGACGTTTGCTTGGCTGCATCAGGCATTGAACGCGGTGGCGGCGGCGCTGGGCATTGCCGGGTTGCCCGCGTTTGCCCCGGCGCACCTGCTGATGGCCAATCTGATGGGGTCGGTGGTGTGCGTGTGGTCGGTGCTGCGGATTCGGCAGGCCAGCGTGGCGCTGGGTCGCTACGACGCGGTGGCACGGGGGCTCTTTTGTACGTGGCAGGCGGTGGCGCTGGCGTCGGGCGCGACGTTGCTGTTAGTGCCGTTTTTGGTGATGGAGGCAGGGTTCGGGCTGCTGCAGTCACTGCCGGTGACACGCGTGCCCGGGCGGGTGGGCACGCGCGTGGCTTAGCGGGCTGCGGGCGCGCTGGCCGGTGCTTGCGGCAAGCCCGGCGGGATCAACGGACCGCCGCCCAGCACTTGCATGCGGGACAGGATACGCAACTGGTTGTCGAACTTGGCTGGATCGACAAAGCGCTTCACGTCCTCGCCGGCGCGGCGGGCCATTTCGGGTGTGTCGACCCAGCCCGTCAGCGTGACCTTGCCTTCGGGCGTGGTGTGGATGCGGATCTGGCGCGGGTTGAGCGCGGTGTCCTGGTCCAGCGCCGCCTTGACCTGATACGACAGCAGCGAGTCATCCGTCATGCGGGCGCCGGTGCTGTTCGGGCTATCGCCCAGGGCGCACGCGCTGAGCAGCACCGCTGCACCCATTGCAGCCAACGTACTTACCGGGGCAGCTGGGGCCATGAAAGACAACCGAGGGAAGCGCATCGATGCTCCTGGAAGAATGACGACAAGTGCGCATGATAAGCCCCCGCCGCCCCAGTGCATGAGCGCCACGCCCCGTCTGTATCGTCAAACTGCGTGACGGGGCATTTCGGCCCGGCGCTGCCACAGCGTCTGCACCGCCAGCCAGCCCGGTCCCACCGTCGCCACGATGGCAATCAGCACGCCCCATACGAAGTGGAATTCGATGGCCGATGCCGACAGGTTTGCCCAGTACGACAGCGCCGCCACCACGTTGACGAAGAACAGCCCCACCGCCGCCAGGCGCGGCACGATGCCGGCCAGCATGAGCGTCGGAAACACCAACTCGCCAAACGTGCCCAGCGCCGCAGCCAGCATGGGCGGCAGCAGTGGCACCTTGTATTCCTCGGAAAACAGCAGCACGGTGGTGTCCCAATCGTGCAGCTTGGTCAGGCCCGAGCGGAAGAACACATAAAACAGATAGGCACGTGCAACAAGCAGCACGATGGCGCACACGGCACTTTGCGAGCCGAGGATGCGGTCGAACGTGGTGCGCATGCGTGTGAGCGGGGCGAGGGTGGTGGTCATGGTGTCTCTCCAGAGGCGGCTGCCGGGTGAGCGGACAGTGCGAGCAGTCCGGTGTGATAGAGGTGCGACAGGCAGGCGGTCAGATCGAAGCCTGCGCAATCGCGCAGTGTTTGTGTGAGTGCGTCTTGCAGCGAAGGTGTGGTGTCGCAAGCGGCCAGGAAGGCGGCGGCGCTGGCATCGACGTCGAGCACGACCACGCGTTGTTCGCGCACGGTGACGATGGCGGCTTCGCCCCGGCTGGGGTCGATGTCGGCCAATGCTACGGTGGCCCCCGGTTGATGGGCGCGCCAGATCGAAACCACGGGCCACGCTGAAGCCATCCACCAGGCGCCGTCGATGAGCCCGGCGCGAATCGCATCCGCCGGCTGGGCGAGCAGCGCGCCGAGTGCGTTGGCATCCGGCACCTCGGTGCAGGAGGCATCGGGTGCGTAGTGAGCCCAATGCACGCACCATTCCAGTCGCGCCACGTCGGCCAGATACGGCACGCTGTCGGCCAATGGCGAATGCGCGATCACGTCTGGCAGCGCATCGCCGTAACGATGCAGGTTCGGTGAGGTGGAACGCTGCACGGCCAGCGTTTCACGCACGATGGCATCAAAGCAATCCTCGCCGACGAGCGCCCGGCACACCGGATACGCCCCTGCCAACGCATTGCGCAGGATGACCAGGCGCGCATTGCGGTACACCGCCGCTCCTCGCGATGCCTCTTCGGGGGACGGTGTTGTCAGCGTGCCGATCAGGTCGGCTTGCCAATCACGCAAGCGCATGAGGGGCCTCCGCTGCGTGCGACTTCGTATGGCGATCAAGGATGGCCTGAGCGCGCTCGACTTCCTGCAGCAGCGTCTGGACTGGCGGAAGATCGGCATCCCATTCGATGAGCGTGGGGCGCGCGCCGTGTGCCGCAACCCAGGCTTCGTAGAGTGCCCAGACCGGCGCATGCACGGGCGCGCTATGCGTGTCGATCAGCATGCCGTCTTCTTCGCTGAAGCCGGCGAGGTGAATCTCGCCGACGTGCGCGGGGTCGATGTCGGCGAGCACCGATTCGACTGCTACGCCATGGTTGACGCTGTTCACGTACAGGTTATTTAGATCGAGGAGGATGCCGCAGCCGGTGCGGCGGGCGAGCATGGTGAGGAATGCGCCTTCCGTGACGGCCTCGTCGGCATCGACCAGCGTGCGGCAGTCGATGTAGGCGGCAATGTTCTCGATGAGGAGCGGTCGCTTGAGGATGTCCTGCGCGCGCATGACGTTGGCGCACACGATGTCGAGCGACTCGCGGGAATAAGGCAGGGGCAGCAGGTCATTGACGACCTGTGCGCCACTGCGGTTGAAGCACAGGTGCTCGGAAATGGCAGCCGGAGCCACGGTATCGGCCAGCGTGGCGATGGCGCGCACGTGGTCGATGTCGAGCCCGTCGGCATTGCCGAGCCCCATGCCCACGCCATGCAGGCTCACGGGCTGGTGAGCCCGTGCAGCCAGCAGCGCGGCGCGGGCCGGGCCGCCATACAGATAGTTTTCGCTGTGCACTTCTACCCAGGGGAAGCGGGCCTCCCCGTGTAGCAGGGCAGGAAAGTGCGGGGCGCGCAGGCCAGCGCCGGCGCACGTGGGCAGGGTTGTCTGCATGGCGGTCACTCGATGTGGCGTGGGGCGCTTACTTGGAGGCAGGCTGCATCGTGCCGCCCATCTGCATGCAGGTGCCGGCCGGCACGAACTTCCACGACATCGGGTCCTTGTCGATCTTCGATTGGCCGGCGCAGGCGTGCGCGCTGCCCGGGCTGGCGCAATCGTTCTGGCCTGCCTTGGCAACGCCGTAGCACTTTTCCTTGCCAGCGGCATCAGCAGCCTGCACCGGCGTGGACAGGGCGCCCAGTGCGAGCAGGCTACCCAGGGCGGCGGCGATCATGGCGTGTTGTTTCATTTGCGTTCTCCTTGATTAAGCAGGTTCATTGAACGGCATACAGGGTGAAAACCCTTGCCGTACGGTGCACTGCGACATCGCGCAGATGTGTTCCGTGCAACTTGGTCGGCGCTTGTGCGTGTTCCTGACACGGAGAACGAAAATTTCTATTGCGGACCGCCGCCCCAATAAAAAGGCGACCCAACGGGCCGCCCTCAGGGTGGAACAGCACAGATACAGGACAGATTTATTTGGCGTGGTTTGCCGCCCGGGTGCGGGCTGCCTTTTTGGCGGCGGCGGATCGCCCGGCCGCGCCCTTGGTGGCGGCCCCCTTCTTGGCCGCCGCCGAGCGCTCGCTGCGGGAGCGCTTGGATGCCGCGCTATGCGCCTGCTTAGAAAGCGACGACTTGGACGCGGCCGCGTGGCCTTCCTTCTTTAGCGTGCGGGTGGTGGTCTTGCTGCGCTTGCTCGTGGATTCTTTGCTGGCGCTAGCGTGGCTGCCCTTCTTGCTGCCGGCCTTTATGTCGCGCTCAGCCTTCTTGCGCGTGCCGGACGACGCCTTGCCTTCGCCCGGCGGCTTGACGGCCACGCCAGCGCGGCGCGCCTTGGATAACCCGATCGCGATGGCCTGCTTGGTGTTCTTGGCACCGTGCTTGCCCTCGCGGATGTGATCCATCTCTTCCTTGACGAAGTTGCCTGCCTGCGTCGAGGCGGCCTTGCCGTGGCGCTTGTCGGCGCGCGCACGTTCTACGGTTTTGCGTTCCGGCATGATGACGTCCTCCGTTAAGTTGGAGCGCCAGCCGGGTAGTGCAACGGTTAAGGTGCGTTAATGCGTCAAACCGGCGGCGCTTGCACACACAACCACGCAACCCGCGTACCTGCACCAGCGCTGCCCCCCGGGGAGAAACGCTCAGCCAATGCGGAAATGCTCGATGCTCTGCCCAGCGTTGACCGCGCGTTGCAGCCAGTCCGGCATGTCGCCGTTGCCGTCCCAGTGCTGGCCGTCGGCGCTCATATACGTTGGGCCGGCGGGCGGGGGCGGTGCATCGAAGCAACCGTGCGCCTGCAAGTCTTCGACAGACAGGCCATAGGTTTCCATTTGTTCCCGGATCCAGGCGACCGCGTGTTCGCGGTCCGGCAGTGGCGGGTGACCTTCCTTCATCTTGTGCGTATGTCTTGGGTTTTTCTGTCCGCCGGGCGCCGTGACGCCTTGAGAGGGAGAGAGGCAGGCGCATGGCGCGCCTTGCATCGGCGGAAAACGCACAAGAATAACAGCAGTTTGGCCGCCGATTCATGTTCTGAATGCGGCGGGTTATTGCGCGATTTAACAGCGGTGTTATTTAACGGCGGCGGATTGATTCCGCGAATGGAGCCATCGGTAGGGTGACCACCCCAGGTTCATCCCCGCCGCCGCCAGCAGGATGGCGCCCGCCCCGAGAAACTGCGGTACCTGCAACCGGTGCCCAAAGGCCACGATATCGACCACGATGGCCACGATCGGGTAGATGAACGACAGCGAGCCCGTCAGGTGCGTCGGCAGCCGCTGGATGGCGCCGTAGAGCAGGATGTACATCAGCCCCGTGTGCACCACCCCCACCGTCACCAGAATGACCCACGTGCGCGCATCGGCCGGTGCATGCGACAGGTTGGCCAGCGGCGCCAGCATCAGCACGCCCACGCACACCTGGATCAGCGCGATCAGGTGCGGCGGCGTGCCGGCCAGCGTCTTGGTGATGATGGCCGCCACCGCATACGCAAACGCCGCACCGAGGGCCAGCGCAATCCCCATCATGTAATCCGTGCCTGCGGTGGCGGCTGGCCCCACCTGCACAATCAGCACCACGCCGATGAAGGCAATGGCCAGCCACGTCAGCTTGGTGGCGGTCAGTTTTTCCGACAGGAATAGCGCGCCAAGGCCAACGAGCATGAACGGCTGCGTGTTGTAGACCGCCGTGGCAACCGAAATGGACGCCCGTGGATACGCCGCAAACAGCAGCAGCCAGTTGATGACGATGGCCACCCCGCCCAGCGCGGCAATGCCCGCGCGCCGCCACGTGATTGCACCCCGCAACAGCCCGAGGCCCGCGCACACCGCGAGTAGCGTAATTGCCCCGAACACGCAGCGCCAGAACACCACGTCCATGACGGGCTGCCCCGAACGCACCACGAACCAGCCGATCGTTCCGGAAATCGCCATGGCGGTGGTCATTTCGACCGTGCCCCGTGTCTTGTCGTGCATGACAGTCGCCCCCGTTGGTTTGTCTTGATGTGAGAAGGATCGCATGCGGAGAGCGTGTTCTCCATGGGTTTTATAAGGCAGAATCAACGTCTTTCTTCATGAAATAAGGCGAAACGCCAATTGGAGGCGCAATGAGCACCATTGATGCGTTGGATCAGCGGATTCTGGATGTTCTGCTGACCGATTCCCGTATCTCGCTCAAGCAACTGGCCGAGCAGGTCGGGCTGTCGTCGCCCAGCGTGTCGGAGCGGTTGCGGCGGCTGGAAGAGCGCGGCGTGATCCGTCAGTACACGGTCGATCTGGACCCAGCGGCGCTGGGTTACCCGCTCCAGGCCATCGTGCGGGTGCGGCCCATGCCGGGCAAGCTGCATCTCGTGCAGAAGCTGATCGAAGATATTCCGCAGATCGGCGAGTGCGACAAAGTGACGGGCGAGGATTGCTTCATTGCCCGGCTGTATGTGCAATCGATTGACCAGCTCGACCAGATTCTGGACCGGGTGGCCGACCATGCGGAAACCAACACCGCCATCGTCAAGGCGCAGCCGGTGCGCCGGCGCGCGCCGCCGTTTGCACTGATGGGCTGAATTGGTGGATTGATTGGCGAGGGAGCTCTGGCGCACCGCGCGCGCCCTGCGTCAATACGGGGATGAGGCTATAGTGCCCCGGCGCACGGCCTGATAACGTTCGCGCCGATAACACGTACGCCGGCATGACCGGCGTCAACGAAGGTACCAAAGGAGCTCCTATGCAGAATCCAAGAACAGGGATGCGGTGGATCGCCGCCGCAATCGCGTCGATCAGCATCGCAACGGTCGCGCACGCAGCGTCGGTTGCGCCGGTCGCTGCGGAAAATGGGATGGTGGTGTCCGCACAGCACCTGGCCAGCAAGGTCGGTGTGGAAGTGCTCAAGCGTGGCGGCAACGCTGTCGACGCTGCTGTGGCCGTGGGTTACGCGCTGGCCGTGGTCTATCCGGCCGCCGGCAACCTGGGCGGCGGCGGTTTCATGACCATCCAGCTGGCCGATGGGCGCAAGACCTTCCTCGACTTCCGCGAAGTCGCTCCGAAGGCCGCCACCGCCAACATGTACCTGGACAAGGACGGCAACGTTATCAAGGGCGCATCGACCAAGGGCCACCTGGCCGTGGGCGTACCGGGCACCGTGTCGGGCATGGAGTACGCCCGCCAGAAGTACGGCACCATGCAGCGCGCGGCACTGATCGCGCCGTCCATCGCACTGGCTGAGAAGGGCTTCTTGCTCGACCAGGGCGACGTCGACATGCTGCACACCTCCACCAAGGACTTTCAGGAAGACGCCGCCTCGGGCGCGATCTTCCTGAACAAGGGCCAGCCGTTCCAGGTGGGTGAGAAGCTGGTGCAGCATGACCTGGCCAAGACGCTGCGCGAGATCAGCAACAAGGGCACTGACGGCTTCTACAAGGGCTGGGTCGGCGAGGCCATTGCTGCATCGAGCAAGGCTGGCGGCGGCCTGATTACGCAGGCAGACCTGACCAGCTACAAGACGCGCGAACTGGCGCCGGTCGAGTGTGATTACCGTGGCTACCACGTGGTGTCGGCGCCGCCCCCGAGCTCGGGCGGTGTGATCATCTGCGAAATGCTGAACATTCTGGAAGGCTATCCGCTCAAGGATCTGGGCTGGCATTCCGCGCAGGCAACGCACTACCAGATCGAAGCCATGCGCCACGCTTATGTGGACCGCAACAGCTACCTGGGCGACCCGGACTTCGTGAAGAACCCGCTGGACCGCCTGCTAAGCAAGGACTACGCGGCCAAGATCCGCGCCGTGATCGACCCGAAGAAGGCCGGTGTGTCGAAAGACATCAAGCCGGGCGTCGAGCCGCATGAAGGCAGCAACACGACGCACTACTCGATTGCTGACAAGTACGGCAACGCGGTGTCCGTCACGTACACGCTCAACGACTGGTTTGGCGCCAAGGTCACGGCCGCGAAGACGGGCGTGATCCTTAACGACGAGATGGACGACTTCACCGCCAAGGTCGGCGTGCCGAACCTGTACGGCCTGGTGCAGGGCGAGGCCAACTCGATTGCTCCGGGCAAGCGCCCGCTGTCGTCGATGAGCCCGACCATCGTTACCAAGGACGGCAAGCCCGTCATGGTGGTGGGCACGCCGGGTGGCAGCCGCATCATCACGGCCGTCATGCTGACCATGATCAACGCCATCGACTACGGCATGAACGTGCAGGAAGCCGTGGATATGCCGCGCTTCCACCAGCAATGGCTGCCCGACGTGACCAACGTTGAGCCGTACGCGCTGTCGCCGGATACGCGCAAGGTGCTGACCGACATGGGCCACAACCTGGGTGCGCCGCAGCCGGCCAACCACTTGGCCGCGATCATCGTCGGGGCGCCGTCGCTGGGCGGTAAGCCGGTGGGCAATAACAAGTTCTATGGCGCGAATGATCCGCGTCGCAATACGGGGTTGGCGGCTGGTTACTGATCAGCGCCGCGAGAGGAAAAACCCGCCAGAGTTTCGGCGGGTTTTTTATTGCTTGACGCTTCACATCAGGGCGCAATGGCGGGCTGATTGAGGCCTGGTGTTGCTCGTGGCAATGTCGCCTTGCGGCCATTTCATCCGGAGAGGCCTACACCTCAAAGTACTCCGGGCGCAGCCGGCGCGTGATTTCCAGCACGGGCAGCACCTGGTCAAGGTGGTCCCGCATGGCCCGGATGGCTTCCTTCGGTTTGCCGGAGGCGAGTGCGTCGATGACGGCGCGGTGCTCGGCCAGCACTTCGGTCATGCGGCCTTCCAGCGGCAGGGTCAGCAGCCGATAGCGGTCGATCTGCGTTTTGACTTCCAGAATGATCTGCCACACGCCGGGGTAGCCCGACAACTCGGCCAGCGTGGCGTGAAAGGCTTCATCCGTACGGAAGAACCCGCGGCGATTGCTGTCGCGCACGCATTGCGCCTGGCGCTCCAGCACGGCATTGAGCTTCTTGATGCCTTCCGGCGTGATCCGCTCGGCTGCCTTTTCGATGATGGCCACTTCCAGCGCGCTGCGCACCAGCATGGCTTCTTCCAGCGTATTGAGCGGAATGCGCGACACGAACGTGCCAACACGCGGCTGTACGTCGATCAGGCCTTCTTCCGCCAGTCGCTGCACGGCCTCGTGAACGGGGGTGCGGCTGGTGCCGAATTCATCCGCGAGCTCTTTTTCAACGATGCGCGTGCCGGGCAGCAGTTCCATCTCGACGATGCGCTCGCGCAGGCTGAGGTAGACGCGTCGGGAAGCAGTCATCGTGACCTCGTCATGCGACGGCGAGGAAGCGGGGCGCGAAGTCATACAGCTCGCAACAAGATCGGGTGATAGTGTAAGGGATCGCAACGCGCTGCCTGAGTCTGTCGATGCGGTCAAAGACCAGTGAACAATGGGCGGCGCGGGCACCATGATAGCGGCAAAGCCCGCGCACTTGAACTGCGGCCAACTCGAGCGCAGGCCTTCATATGAAGGCGCTGCTCAGGGGCTGGGCCGTTCGTCGCGTTCTTGAAGGAAGCGGGTTGCTCAGCGAGTGTCGGTCACGGTGGTGTTGAAGGTCTGCCCACCGATCACCACGTTCTGTAGCGTGATGTCGTGCACGTTGTAGGCGTAGATCGGCCCCGGCACGGTGGCGCTCGCAGGGCCGGCCGCCGTGGGTGTGCCGAAGTTGCAGTTTGAGATCGTTACGCCAGTAATAGGGGGTGCGGTGGGCGCGGGCAGCGGCCCGTTGTAGTCGAACGCCACCGGACCTTGCGCAACGATGGCCTGGAAACACGAACCGGTCAGACTCCCCACGGTGACATTGCTGGCCGTCACGTTCGAGATGTTGACGTTCTGCACCAACGCCGGCCGCGTGCGGATGGCATCGGCAGCCGGTTGGTAATCGCAATCGAACGTGATCAGCCCGCCCTGCGATGCAGACGGATTTGCCGCCGACGATGTGACTACGCCCAGCGGCACGGTGCTGTTGATCGGGCTGCCCGTGAGCATCTTGCTGCCATAGCCGGCGCCCGTCAGGTTCACACCGTTGGGCAGGCTGACGTTGGTCACATAGAAGTTCTTCACGAACCCGCCACGGTTCATGTTCGTCTTGATGCGGATGGCGATGTTCAGCGAGTTGGTCGCCCAGAACTGGTTGAGCATCGCCAAGTTGCGCGCGTAGATGTTTTGTACGCCGCCGCCCATCTCGCTGCCCAGGGTGATGCCGCCGTGACCGCTGTTCATCGTGCAGTTCTGGATGACGTGGTCCTGCGCGGGGCCGTAGCCGGTATCCAGATTCTTGCCCGACTTAATGGCGATGCAGTCGTCACCCGTGTTGAAGGTGACGTTCTCACACAGTACGTTGCTGCAGGCATCCGGGTCGAAGCCGTCATTGTTCGGGCCAATGCTGTCGACCGTGACGCCGCGGATGACCACGTTCGTGCAGTGCACGGGGTGGTGCTGCCAGAGCGGCGTGTTGATGGTGCGGTAGTTCTCCATCAGCACATTGGTGCAGCCGATGAACTCCACCATGCACGGCCGCAGGTAGTGGCCCAGGCCGAAGATGCGCTTTTCCACTGGCACGCCGGCTTCGGATAGGGCCGGCAGGTAGTTTTGATCCTGCTGCCAGGGCGTCGCCGGGTTGGTCAGCAGCGTATACAGCGCGCTCGAGATTCCCGGCACCGCCGTCTGCAAGTCGACGTTGTTCGGGTTGCTATAGGCCTGCGACGGCGTGCTCGAGCTGGCGCAACCGTAGGCGCCGTTGGTGCCCTTGAAGGTCCACCAGCACGTGCTGGTGTTGCCCGTGCCGGCAAACGGCGTCATGGCCTGGCCATTGAGCACCGAGGTCGAGCCTTCGCCCGTCAGCGCGATGTTGCTGGCGTTGCGCGCGTAGATCGGGGAGCCGTAGTTCAGGCAGTCGTCTGCTTGCCAGCGGCTGTAATAGAGCTTGCCGTTGGCACCGCAGTCGACCGGGCCATCCTTGGCGTAGTCAGCCGGGTTGGCGCTGAAGTAAATCGTGCAATTGACGCTCAGGTGGAAGTTGACGTTGCTCAGGAGCACGATGGGCCCCGCGCAATACCACGTCCCCGAAGGCACCACTACGCGGCCACCGCCGGCAGCATTACACGCCGCAATCGCCGCCAAAAATGCCGGCCGCGAATCGAAAGAACCCGATGCCTGTGTCGCCCCGGCACCTGAACTGATAGGGGATTTGGTCGAATCGGTATATGGACTCGTCTGCGCGACTACGGCGCACGGCTGCGCGCCAAACGCTTCCACTTGGAAATCCAGGGCGGGAAACGCGCTCTGCGCAACGCCCTGCAGCGACGAGATGATGGTGGTAGCGGCGCCGTTCGCACCCCAAATCGGATCGGCCTGTATGGGAGCGGTAGGCGTGCTCGCAACTGGCGCCGCCGCTTCAGAGCCACCACCACAGGCGCTCACTAGCGCACCGCCGACCAAGGCACCGCCGTAGCTTAGAAACGCACGTCGAGCAGGATTGAGCGGGGCGTGGGCACGGCGTGCCGGCCGCCGCAAGATGCGAGGGGCGGATGTCATGGGTCTCCTCCGTTGGTTGTTCTTAGATGCGCACATCGAGTGGGTGCAGATCAATATATCAGAACCAATGAATTGATATATTAGTGGTGAGGGCAGGGTTTTTCTTGTCGTTGTTTCTGGTGGTGAGGCAGCGAAGGGGTCTGGCTCAGCCGTCGTTGATTGGCGCCACCACGGTAATCCGGTGGGGATCGATGGCGTCGCGATTGGCCAGTTTCAGCTCGCAATCCCAGGCCCCGCCGGGGTTCTCCGGCATTCTTCATGGTCGCGTCATTAGCGAGTCATGAAAAAGGTGTTGCCAAGTCTCGCAAAGGTGCCTATAGTTCGCCCCTCGCTGCACGACACGGCGCCGAAACGAAGGTTGAGGCGGAGTGGTTGGAGCGGTGGAGAAGTAGGAGTGGTGCGGGTT